>CAYMMN010000134.1:0-8497 GCA_964391495.1 uncultured Flavobacteriales bacterium
ATCACATTAAACACTTCTACTGATACTTTAGAACAGCTGTTTAATTTGTATTCAATCTTAGTTGAACGATTGAATGGATTTGGATAAACACTGAAACCAACAGTAGAAGCCAAAGAAGGTACTTTGTTGTCAAATGTCAGGAATACTGAATAGTCTTCAACCTGACCTTTATCAAGTGCCAGACATGGTGTTGGGCTTGGATTACCACTGTAATCAGAAGCAACACGTAAACGAAGCGGCTGACCCAATGTTGCCGTACCCGGTACGGTGATGAATCCGGCATGATTTGTAAGTACTGCTGAATCACCAAATACTTGTTCTGTTGCAGGGTCAAATGAACCGTCATTGTTCCAGTCGATCCATGCCTTTACAGTTTCAACATAAATGATACCGGTAGTAGCTGTAAACCAGTATTGGTTATTTGTCAGAAGTGTAGTTGTGTCAGTACAAGTATAATCCTGATAACCATCGATACCATCATTTGTATTGTTGTTGATGTGAGCGAGAGTTACATTCACAAGACCTACACCACAGCAATAGTTTGTTGTTGCAGGATAGCAGGTATTCGCCACAGGGCCGGTGATGATTGCCTGAACTGAATACGTTGCTGTATCGCAACCACCTGTATTACACGCGATCAAAGAAACAGTGTAGGTTCCGTTGGATGCATATGCATGTGTTGGATTCGCAACGTTAGAAGTATCGCCGTCACCAAAATCCCAATGGTAAGTATCCGGTGTGTTGATCGAAGTGCTTGTGAAATCGGTGAAACCGGTACAAGTATTTGATGTGAATGTGTAATCAATACATGGATTAATTCCAACTGTCAGAGTACAAGGAACGCTGAATGTTGGTGTTTGAGGATCATTAGATGTGAAGAGAATGTTGGTAGTATAGTCTCCGCCAACCAATACACCTGTATTGAAATCAAGTGTGATGAGCACAGAGTCACCTGCAGTAAGAGTACCTGAACCTGTTGGAGTTGTTGTTACCCATGCCGGAGTACCTGCAATGCTGTAGTTCAGATCACTTCCTCCTGTATTGAGCAGATAGAATGAACTGCTGGTTGTTGTTCCACAAGCAGGAGAAGATACTGCTACACCTGATACAGGATTCGCGTCAATCACCGGAGCAGGAACTGAAAGTGCGCTCACACAAACCGTTGTATCAACATCATTATTTGGAATACTGATGATAGCATTGAATGGTCCAAGAGCGGATGACTGGAAATCAACAGTAATGGTGCTGTATGCTCCGGGAAGGAGATACGCAACATTTGATGTCACTGAAAACTCAGGCTGGTTGGAGGTAATTGAACCAACGAACAGTGTATCGCAACCATTATTAATCAGGTTGAAAGTTCGTGATACGTTTGTAAACTGCATCACTTGTCCGAAGTCAACACATGAGTCAGAAAGTGCTACGATTGGCAAACCACTCACAGTAAGAGTACAAGGAACGATCACCATTGGAGTAACCGGATCATTGCTGGATACAGCAATATTCGTATAATAAGTTCCAGCCGGAAGTCCGGTTGTCTGGAAGGTCACAGTAACGTTAGAAGTATTACCGGCAGCTACAGTATCATGCGTCTGGCTCAATTGAACCCATGATGCAAGATTGTTCTCCCCACCCCATGAAATTGCATTAGCAAGAATGCGTGCGTTTTCATTGGTAGTGCTGTAGTAATCGAATGCAATGAAAATAGCTTTACCGCTACCATAAATACGAGTTGCAACTACATCACTGTTGTTGAAAGCCACAATTTGCTCTTTGTCAGGATTTGTAAGATCACTGATAAATGTAGCATTAGGAGAAGTAAAGTTTGGAACTCCGAGTCCGGCAACCAGAGGGTGAGCCGCATTAACTACATCGACAGTTTGTGCAACAAGCTGCTGATTAAAAGTACCCGTCCATACACCGGTGTTAAACATACAATCTGATTCAGAGGAATAAGATCCGCACCAGATAACACTTCCGCCATTGTTCAAAAACTGACGAATAACCGGACCAAGATTTGACCATACGTTTGGATCGCCTGTTTCTTGTTCTGGGATCAACAGAACATTTTTCCCAACCAGCAATCCGCTCAATGTACCGGGATCGGTAGTTGAAGTTTCAGTCAGAGTATAGTTTGTGAAGTACTGATTAATCGCAGCAATTGTGTGTGGATATTCAGCAAACAAGTCGGATCCGTATTTCATTGAAAGTACACGAATCGTTGCACCGGAAGCGCCATTGAGGTTATAAACCAATTCACCACCTGCAATATTACTGATAGCCAGATTGAAATTTACAATGTCTCCGCACTGAGCATTCGCAACAAGCGAGTCAGGTGTAACGGAGATTTGAGGAGGGCCCTGAACAGTAAGAGTCTGTGTAATTGTATCTGATTCATTACAAGTAAATGCAATCAGCGTGATAGTATAAGTACCAGGATTGTCAAAAGCATGAACAGGGTTTTGACTACGTGCAGTATCTCCATCACCGAAATCCCAAAGCCATGCAGTTGGTGAACCAACGCTCAAATCATTAAACTGAACACCTGTTGCCAGCGGAGGATTTGGATCTGCGATTACGAAATCAGCGGTAGGTGCTACACTGGATGCAATAACCGATGTCCAGTTGCATTCAAATCCGGCGAACGTAATGGAAATATCAGAATGCCATACAATCAACATGGAACCGGAAGTACATGTTACCGGACCTGGAACAGTATTACCGTCTGCAGATAATACTTGTGGGTCATTGATTGTTGTTCCATCATAAACAGTAAAAAAGTCGAACCCTGACTCTGTTTCGAAGGAAGTAAAGTTAAGTGTGATGCTTACGGCACAAGAAGGTTGAACAAGCAAGGAACAATCTTCGGTTACCTGGTAACCACCGGTTGGTCCACCGGTGTCAAACAACGTACCGCTCGTATCGGTAGTCTGCGTGATCGAGCAGATGTTGTAAGTGCCCTGTGCATTTGCTTGTAGTTGAATAAAAAACAAGAATACAAAGGCACAAAACGCGTGAAGTAGTAGTTTTTTCATAGCGGTCTGGTTAGATTTTTATTGATCTTTCAAATGTAGGACATTTTTTTTAAAATCCAATTGCTCCGACTACCTCTGGATAGTCGAATTAGCAAGGCTTTGAGGGTTAATTTTTTATGAGATTTGTTAATGTTTGGGCATCTTAAAACCCCACATTGGTCCTGAAAAGTTTGATGGAAATGGCAAGTAAAACAATGCCAAAAACCTTTCTTAGAATACTGATCCCGGCTACGCCCAGAAATTTCTCCACCCTGAACAAGTTCCGAAGGACTATATAAACAACGATAAGATTCAGAAAAATGCCGATAATGATCGTTGAAATGTCATAAGCTGCTCGGAGTGAAAGTAGTGTGGTCATTGTGCCCGTTCCTGCTATCAATGGAAAAGCCACCGGAATGATGGAGGCTGTCTCCGGAATTTCGTCCTTGTACAAACGAATTCCCAGAATCATTTCAATCGCCAAAAAAAAGATTACCAGGGACCCGGCTATCGCGAATGATTTTACATCTACCCCTAAAAAATTGAGAAGGGACTCCCCGACAAAAAGGAAAACTACCATAATTAAGGCAGAAACCAGTGTCGCCTGTTCCGGGTGAATCCGGCCGACTTTAGTTTTTACAGACAATAATGCCGGAATCGAACCAATGATGTCAATCACCGCGAAGAGGATTGTGGTGACCGTTAATATTTCCCTCAGGTTGAAATTCATGAGACCGAATGTATAAAAAATTGAGAACAGATTGGTAAGTAAGCCCTTTGGTTGATCGAATGTTAAAAAGCACACCGAAAATCAAGGGAAAAAAAACAGGGAACCCCGGTAAAAGGATTCCCTGTTAAAATATTTGTCAGTCAGGATTAACCGTTGAGTGCTTCCGCACCGGCAACGATCTCCAGGATTTCTCCTGTAATGGCTGCCTGACGCGCCTTGTTGTATGACAAGCGTAAATCACGTAAAAGATCACCCGCGTTATCGGTTGCTTTGCTCATTGCAGTCATTCTGGCTCCATGCTCAGATGCATGGGAATCCAATACCGCTTTGAAGAGCTGAATCTTTACAGACTTTGGTAATAATTCGAGTACCAATTCTTCTTTGCCCGGTTCAAAAATATAATCGTGAACCGTGTTCTTCTCATTTCCTTTTTTCGCAGGTGGTGCTACCGGCAACATTTGTTCGTGTTGAACATATTGAACGGCTGCATTTTTGAACTGATTGTAAACAACATCCACACGATCATAATGACCAGCGGCAAACTCCTTCATGATGGATTCCGCAACTGAGGACACATTATCAAAAGTCAGTTTTGCATAAAGGTCGTTGTGATTTCCCGCATAAAGATTCTTGTTCTTATTGAAGAAATCACTGGCTTTCTTACCAATGCAAAGAACTTTCACATTGCCTTCTTTGGCCATCGCGGCATAATCCTCGCGAATCAACTTGTTCACCATACGAATCACATTCGCATTGAATGCTCCGCACAATCCGCGGTTGGAATTCACAGCGACAATGAGCACTTTCTGAATCGGACGGGCTTTTGTAAGATCACCACCAACTCCACCCTCAAGTGTTCCGGAAATATTCTCCATGATGTCGCGCAACTTTGACGCATAGGGGCGCATCATGATGATGGCATCCTGTGCACGACGAAGTTTCGCGGCGCTCACCATTTTCATCGCCTTTGTAATCTGCTGTGTAGAGATGACAGAGGCAATCCGGTTTCGAACTTCTTTTAAATTTGCCATGTTAAGATTTAGAATCCTTCAGTCGGATTCATAAAATTTCACAATGAATTATGCTTTGTATTTTGGAATAAGTTCACCTGCTACTTTTTCAAGTACTGCCGTTACAGCGTCATCAATTTTTCCGCTGCGCAAACTATCTAATGTTCCTTTGTGCTGAGCTTCGAGCAGAGCGACATATTCCGCTTCGAATTGCTTCACTTTATTGATCGGCACATCACGAAGGATTCCTTTTGTTCCGCAATAAATGATCGCGATTTGTTTTTCAACCGCAACAGGAGCGTATTGTCCCTGTTTAAGAATTTCTACGTTACGTGCACCTTTATCGAGCGTTGCTTTTGTAGAAGCATCAAGATCAGATCCGAATTTTGAGAACGCTTCCAGCTCACGATACTGAGCCTGGTCGAGTTTCAAAGTACCTGCTACTTTTTTCATAGACTTGATCTGCGCATTACCACCCACACGCGACACGGAGATACCCACGTTGATCGCAGGACGTACACCGGCATTGAAGAGGTTCGCTTCAAGGAAAATCTGTCCGTCAGTAATGGAAATTACGTTGGTTGGAATGTATGCAGATACGTCACCAGCTTGTGTTTCGATGATCGGAAGAGCGGTGAGAGATCCTCCGCCTTTCACCAGGTGGCGAATAGATTCCGGAAGGTCATTCATCTGGCGCGCGATTTCATCTGAGTTGATAACTTTCGCGGCACGCTCCAGCAAGCGGGAGTGAAGATAGAATACGTCACCTGGATAAGCTTCACGACCCGGAGGACGACGAAGAAGCAGTGACACTTCACGATAAGCAACAGCCTGTTTTGATAAATCATCATAAACAATCAGCGCAGGTTTTCCGGTGTCACGGAAAAACTCACCAATCGCAGCACCTGCCATTGGAGCAAAGAACTGCATTGGAGCCGGGTCAGAAGCGGAAGAAGCAACAATTACCGTGTATGGCATTGCGCCTGCTTCTGTCAGGGTTTTCAAAATTTGTGCAACGGTAGAACCTTTTTGTCCGATCGCTACATAAATACAAAATACCGGCTGGCCTTTATCGTAGAATTCTTTTTGGTTAATGATGGTATCGATAGCAACAGCCGTTTTACCGGTCTGACGGTCACCGATGATCAATTCACGCTGTCCACGTCCAATCGGAATCATCGCGTCAATCGCTTTGATACCGGTTTGAAGTGGTTCGTTTACAGGCTGACGGTAAATTACACCCGGAGCTTTACGTTCCAAAGGCATTTCGTAAAGATCTCCTGTAATCGGGCCTTTACCATCGATTGGACTACCCAGAGTATCTACCACACGTCCCAACATACCTTCACCAACTTTAATAGATCCGATTTTGCCGGTACGTTTTACAACATCGCCTTCTTTGATATTTGAAGAAACCCCGAGCAATACAGCACCGACGTTATCTTCTTCCAGGTTCAATACGATTCCCTGAAGACCATTTTCGAATTCGATCAATTCCCCGGACTGAACCCGTGTGAGTCCGTAGATACGTGCGATACCGTCTCCAACCTGGAGCACAGTCCCCACTTCTTCCAATTCTTTTTCTGTTTTGAAGCCGGCAAGCTGCTGACGCAGAATCGCGGAAACTTCATCGGGTCTTACTTCTGCCATTGTATGATTATGATTAATGTTTGATGAACTATTTGTTATTTACAGGAATGAAATCCCGTCAATTTTAATTTTTACGAACGTATGGATTGGAGGAGAAATCCTTGGCGAGTTTGCGAAGATCCGCGGCAATGCTTGCATCGTATTGCTTATCACCGATACGCAACACAAATCCTCCGATCAGTTTCTGATCAATTTTTTCAATCAATTCCACTTCTGATTTTCCGGAATTGCTCACCATCGCGTATACTGCTTTGCGAAGATTTTCATCCAGTCCTACCGCTGAAGTAATTTCGGCTGTGAGGATTCCTTTCTTGAGTTTGTAGAGAGAGATGTAAGATTTCGCGATGTGTTCGAGATACGCTTCACGGCCTTTCCTGGCTACGATTTCAAAAAAAGAAATTGATAAAGCATTCATTTTATCACCGAATACCTTACGAAGAATTTCCATCTTCTTATCGGAATGAATGATCGGATTCGACAACAGTAATGACAAATCGCGATTGTCGGCACATACACCTGCGAATAATTTCATATCCGCCTGTACAGCATCGATAATTCCCTTTTCCTGGGCAAGCTCAATCAGGGATTTCGCGTATCGCTTGGAAACTTTTGTCTCTAACATTTGAAATGATCATGAGTAGACAAAAAATTCGTTAGAATTTTCTGTCGTGAATTCAATTTAAATTAATGTCTTTCATCAGGTTTTGCATCAACGACTTTTGCTTTTCGTCGTTGCTCAATTCCTGGCGCAGAATTTTTTCCGCGATTTCAATAGACATGATTGCTACCTGATTTTTCAATTCAGTGATCGCGGCCATTTTTTCAGTATTGATGGTTTCACGAGCAGCAGCCATGATTTTATTCGCTTCTGTCTGGGATTTTGTTTTTGCTTCGGCGATGATCGCGTCTTTCGCGTCACGGGCTTCCTTCAGCATTTGATCGCGTTCTGCACGGGCTTCCTGAATCAGACGCTCATTTCCTGCAACCAATGCTGCCATTTCTTCCTTTGCACGTTTTGCGGAATTCAACGCTTCTGCGATGGATTCTTCACGCTCTTTCAGTGATTTGAGAATCACCGGCCATGCAAATTTTCCCAGAAGGAACAACAGGGTAAGAAACGATACGGACATCCAGAAAAGAAGGCCGATTTCGGGTTTGATCAATTCCATTGTTTTGCTTTATTTATTTTTTGTAAGCGTTTTTTTAAGATAAACAGGACGACGGCACCAACCGTGCAATCGTCCTGTTTGTGTGTTGTTTTAAGCAACTTTCAAAACAACAAGCAGGCCGACAACCATCGCGAAGAAGGCAGCACCTTCTACGAGAGCGGCAGTCAAGATCATGTTTGCACGAATGTCGTTGGCAACTTCAGGCTGACGAGCGATAGATTCCAGAGCGTAACCACCGATACGACCAATGCCCAAGCCAGCGCCTACGGCAGCAAGACCTGCGCCCAATGCAGCAACACCACCACCAAGACCAAGGTTTCCGAGGTTTTGTGCATCAAGAAGAATTGAAGATAACATAGTAATTGTATTTAAGGGTTAAACTGAATTCAGATTTATACGATAGCCGCCTCTTCTACATGTGCATCATGACCATCATGATCATGATGATGTTCTTCCACTGCCGCTCCAAAGTAGATCTCGGAAAGGAAAGTGAATACATATGCCTGAAGGAAAGCGACAAGCAATTCCAATACTGTCATGAATATTACGAAGGCTACCGAAAGCACGGATACTCCCCATCCTGCTCCGGCACTCGCTTCACCAAAAATGAAGATGAGACTAAAGAAGGAAAGTGCGATGATGTGACCTGCTGTTATGTTGGCAAACAATCGGATCGTCAATACAAATGGACGAAGGAAAACACCGAGCAACTCAATCGGAGTCAGCAATACCAAAACTCCAACAGGAACACCCGGCATTGCAAAGACGTGTCTCCAGTAACTTTTGTTTGCAGAGAAACTGGTGATGAGGAATGTCAAAACCGCGAGAGTAAGTGTCACGGCAATATTACCCGTCACATTCGCTCCTCCAGGTAAAATCGGAATCAAACCCAACAGGTTATTGATCCAGATAAAAAAGAAAACA
>CAYMMN010000135.1:0-8481 GCA_964391495.1 uncultured Flavobacteriales bacterium
ATCAAAATCTCCCAAAGTCAACATACTGAACTTCAAACATTGATCTTTTAAAATTGAACCTTGAAAATTGAACTTCGAACTTCAAACCTAAATGCAATTGTTAAACAAAGTTATCGCAAACTTTTTTTAATATTGAAAAACTACTTTTGCAAAAAAAATAAAACCATGAAAAAGTATTTACTCCTAATCACTATCGCATGTCTGTCAGGATTCTCATCCTTTGCACAGGAATTTAAAATCATCACTATCGTTGAATCCATCGTTCCGGGAGGTGCCGGTCGTTCACGGATTATTGAAAATCAGGGGAACGTGAATATTGAAGCCATTACCACTGAAAGAGATGGCAATAAAAGCAAAGCGGACAAAGTGGATCGTGGAGATCTGAAAGGTGCAGGCGACAATTTAAAAGAAACCAAGCTCCTCAATTTCTATTCCCTTGTCGGTATTAATTTCGGAAACATCGCTTCTAATGACGCGATCATCGGAGCGAAAATCAATGAAATGGTAAAAAACGGTTGGAAGGTTGCTTATGTAACCAGCGGTGTAGAATCTGATGCAGGAAAAGATGACGGTAACGGTATCTTCATCACCCGGATCTTTTTTACAAAGTAAAACACAAACCGGTAATTACTCTGTCCGGGGTAATTACCGGTTATTCTATCTTTTCGTCCATCGCATCGAACTTTTCTTCAGTATAAGCCCCTGAAGTCCGGTATACAATTGAACCTGATTTGTCCAGCACAAAAAAGTAAGGAACGCGATCATTGCTCATCCCCAGCTGCTTTTCAACATCCGACAAATCACTTTCGCAAAATAATATATGAGGCCACAGATCCTGTTGGGCGTTCTCTCTGAATTTTTGTTTCAAACTTGATTTCATCGCGGCATTGGCTCCTTTGAATACAGGAATAAAATAAATGTTGACATCATACGCCGCATCCATGATGCCTGTCTTCGCTATGTAGTGATTGTAAATCGGCTCAAGCCATGTTTCAAGGTCAGCCTGGGACTTCCCGGAAGATGCAAAACACAAGACCGAATATTTTCCCATCAGTTGCGAGGGAATGTTCACATTTTTATTCTCCGCTGTCGCTCCATTGAAAGTTGGGATGGTCTGTGCTGATATAATCTGAGCAGACTGCAGTAAAAATAAAAACACGATTAGAACTCCTTTTGAATAGCGCATAGTGAATAAACGTTGACTTCTAAAATATATTTTGACAATGTCCCACCGAATCGGGAAGCATTTCACTGTATTGTATATTACAAAAGAATACATGAACTTTACCATTCTCTTATTCCAAAACCGGATGAATCAAAAGTTCCTGTTCACACTCAGCTGCTGCCTTGCAATACTTTCCTGCAAAGATAAAGGGAAAACGGATGGCTCATTTTCAGCCAATCTTAGTCCGGTTATCCGCATCGACGATGCAAAGAATTTTGACCCTTCCTGGTCAAAAGAAAACACTCTTGTCTTTCATACTATCAGCGAGCCCGACAATCTTCATCCCACAAACGGAAACTCTCTTCCGAGAGCAGAAATACTTTATTATACCCAACAACCCCTGATCCGAGTCGATTTCGAAAATCAGTCGCTCCTCCCCTGCCTGATCAAATCACTTCCCGAAGTGAGTGCGGACGGACTTACTTACACTTACACACTTCGCGATGACGTAGTTTGGGACAACGGTGACTCTCTTTCGACTAATGACATTGAATTCACGGCTAAAGCCTCACGCTGTATTCTTACCAATAACCCGGCCACAAAACTTTACTGGCAAAATATCAAGTCAATTCAAATTAATAATGCTGATCACCATCGCTTTGTCCTGGAGATGAAAAGTAAGGCTATCCAGAACATCACCTTCCTCACCAGTTTCTCCATCTTACAACGCGCTTTTCTTGATCCGGAAAATATTCTTTCTCATTATACATTCGAACAATTGGATGACACTGCTTTTCATGCTGATCAGCATCCTGATCTGGTAAAATGGGCGGAAGAATTCAACAATGATAAATACGGAAGAGATCCTGTTTTCATGAACGGACTTGGGCCATACAAAGTGCAAAGCTGGGAACCGGGCCAATCCATTACGCTGGTGAAGAAAGCAAAATTCTGGGGTGAAGGAAAGAAAGAATATTTCTGCTCAGCTGGTCCGGAAAAAATTATTTACAAACTAAACAAAGACGAAAATTCAACACAGCTTGAATTCAAATCCCAGACCTTCGACGCTTCAACAAATTTTTCAACCACTTCACTCCTCGCCATGCAGAGCGATGAAAATTTTCGGAAGAATTACAATTATGCTCTGACCCTTACTTACAATTATACTTACATCGGATTTAATCAAAAAGCGCCATCAGCGAACAGAGAAGATTTTTTTGGTGACGCGAAGACACGCAAAGCCTTTGCATTAATGACCCCTGTAGAATCATTGATCAAATTAGTATACAAAGATTACGCATCGGATTGTAAGCGGATGATCACCAATGTTTCCCCATTGAAAAAAGAGTTCAATTCAACACTGCAACCTTTACCATACGATCCGGAATCAGGAAAAAAATTACTGGAAGAAGCCGGTTGGAATGATTCTGATAAAGATGGGATCCTGGATAAAACCATGCATGGTAAAAAGCTAAATTTTTCCGTTGATCTGATGTATCTGAATACAAGTTCAGACTGGAAAGACATGGCAACACTTGTTTCTCAGGAGCTGGGTAAAGCCGGAATTCAGGTTCAGGCAACTGCTGTTGATCTAAAATTGTTCAATGAACGTGCAAGAGCTCACGATTACGACATGATGCTCGGCAGTTGGGGAGCAACTTCACTTCCGGAAGATTATACGCAAATCTGGCATACCTCTTCCTGGTTAAATCACGGATCCAATTACACCGGTTTCGGCACAGCTAATTCTGATGCACTGATTGATTCAATCAAAACAGAACTTGATCCGGAAAAAAGAATCAAAATGATTCAGGAATTACAAAAAGAAATCTATGATGATCAGCCGTGTGTTTTTCTTTTTTGTAGTCTGAGAAGAGTTGTTGTACACAAACGTTTTGGAAATCTTGAACTCTTTGCAGAGCGTCCGGGCTTATTGCTCAACACATTAAAGTTGCTGTCTGCCGGTAATGGAATTGCTCCAACAGTAAATCCATCTGTCCAATAATTCGGAATCTGATTCGTTTATAATTAAAACATTTTTTTACCTTACAAGTGTTCAAAAGGACACCTAAAAAACTATTGATAAAAGCGTAAAAAGGCCAAAAAAACTCAAATTTCTTAACAAATTTTAACCTCAACGTTCATCTGGCTTTCACCCTTTTTTTGATATAATTGCGTTCCGATTGAAGCTGAAACTTTTGAAAATGGCTTCCTGATTATTAAAATCACCTGTTTTATACACTCCGATTAGGAGGCTTTTAAAGGCTCCCTGCCTGTCGTTTGAGTGTATGACAAAATGTTAAAATGAATATGGACATTAAAGAAATCAACGAACGAATTCAACGTGAATCAGCATTCGTAGACTTGCTGCTGATGGAATTAGGAAAAGTGATAGTTGGTCAGAAATACATGACTGAACGATTGCTCATCGGGCTTCTGGCTAACGGCCATGTTTTACTTGAAGGTGTACCCGGACTGGCAAAAACATTAGCCATTAAATCCCTTGCACAGGCAATTCAGGCGAGGTTCAGCCGGATTCAGTTCACTCCCGATCTTTTACCTGCCGATTTGATTGGTACGATGATCTATAATCAGAAACAGGAATCTTTTACAGTCAGGAAAGGACCAATCTTCGCGAACTTCATCCTTGCCGATGAAATCAACCGTGCTCCCGCGAAAGTACAAAGTGCCTTGCTTGAAGCCATGCAGGAACGCCAGGTGACTATTGGTGACACTACATTCAAACTGGATGAACCTTTTCTTGTTCTGGCAACACAAAATCCTATTGAACAGGAAGGAACTTATCCTCTTCCGGAAGCACAGGTAGACCGTTTCATGCTGAAGATTGTTATCGGTTATCCTACCAAAGAAGATGAGAAACTAATCATCCGTCAGAATATTGGAAATTCATTCCCTACCACCAGTGCCATCATTCGTCCGGAATCAATTTTGCAGGCACGTCAAATGGTCCGCGATGTGTACATGGATGAAAAGATCGAAAAATACATTGTGGATATTGTCTTCGCTTCAAGAAGTCCGAAAGATTATAACCTCGGAAAACTTCAACAACTGATCAGCTATGGTGGTTCTCCGCGTGCAAGTATCAATCTGGCACTTGCTTCCAAAGCTTATGCGTTCATCAAACGCCGTGGTTATGTAATTCCGGAAGATGTCCGCGCTGTTTGTCATGATGTGATGCGTCACCGTATAGGACTTACCTACGAAGCAGAAGCAGAAAATGTAAGCGCAGAGCAAATCATCAATGAAATTCTGAACGTAGTAGAAGTACCTTAATCGTTATCCTTTTTCTGATTTATTTTTCTCATCAGGATTTACATTATGGAAACAAACGAGCTGCTTCAAAAAGTACGTAAGATCGAGATCAAGACCAGGGGGCTTTCATCGCATATTTTTTCCGGTGAATACCACAGCGCGTTCAAAGGAAGAGGAATGGCCTTTAGTGAAGTGCGTGAATACAATCCGGGCGATGATATTCGTGCCATCGACTGGAACGTTACTGCTCGTTTTGGCCATCCTTATGTGAAAATATTCGAAGAAGAACGGGAACTTACCGTCATGTTGCTGGTGGATGTAAGCGGCTCAGGAGAATTCGGAACCAGACATCAGTTCAAAAAAGATCTGGTGACAGAATTGTGCGCGGTACTCTCCTTCTCCGCGATTCAAAACAATGATAAAATCGGGATCATCTTTTTTAGTGACACTATCGAGAAATTTATCCCGCCTAAAAAGGGAAAAACACACATCCTGCGCATCATCCGTGAGTTGATTGAATTTCATCCAAAGAATTCCAAAACAAATATCTCCGAAGGCTTACGTTATCTTACCAATGTCATCAAGAAACGCAGCATTTGTTTTGTCATCTCCGATTTCATTGACCAATCATTCGAAGATGCATTGAAACTCTCTAACAAGAAACACGATGTAGTGGCTCTTCGCATCTATGATGAAAGAGAAAAAGAAATGCCGGATGTTGGTATGGTGAATCTGTTGGATGCGGAAACAGGAAAACGAATGACTGTAGATACCAGCAGTACCGAATTCCGGATCGGCTACAAGAGAATGTGGGAAAAAAGAGAACGCGATCTCGCGGAATGCTTCGCCCGTAGCGGAGTCGACTCAGCGAAGATCAGGACAGACGAATCCTATGTTCAGCCATTGATGAAATTATTTAAGAAAAGAGGAAAAAAATAACCAGAAACACCGAACAGCCATTTCTTCTCAATACAAATGGTTCGCATTCGTATGATTATAAAAACAAAATATCATTCATACTTTCCTTCCTTCACAATTAAACCGGTGAAAGGCATCGCTGCTTGCGCCGTGACTTTGGTATTTATTTTTCTTCTCCTGATCAAATCTGTTTCAGGAGCCATCGCACCGGAAAATGTTCATGTACTTGCAAAGATTGATACAACGCAAATCCGGATTGGTGAACAAATAAAACTGAGTCTCACAGCATCCGCTCCTCCCGGAGTGAAATTGAATTTCCCGGTCATACCGGATACGCTGCGCGGACTTGAATTTGTAAAAAGATCCTCTATCGACACAACAAAGTCGGAGGACGGTAAAGAAATTATTTATACTCAAACAACAAATGTGACCGCTTTTGATTCGGGATTTTATGTTGTTGAGCCTTTTCACTTTCTATTGCTGAATGACGATAAGCCGGCTGATACTCTATCTACAGAAGCTTTATTGATTTCTGTTCGAACGATTCCTGTTGACACTACTAAGGAAATCAAAGACATCAAAGCAACGATGGATGTACCGATTTCCTGGAAAGAGATCATGGTTTATGTGATTGGCGGATTAATTGTGATTATTCTGGCGTTCATGATTTATCGCGAAATGCGAAGAAGAAAAAATATTCCTAAATCCGAGCCAAAAATTCTTACACCTGCAATTCCTCCTCACACGCTTGCATTGGAAGCATTGAAAAAAACTGCGGACGAAAAATTATGGCAGCAAGGGAATTACAAACAATATCATAGCGAGGTTTCAGATATTCTTCGTGTTTACATCGAAGGTCAGTTTGGTATCAATGCCATGGAATTGACAACCGATGAAATCATGTCAAGATTCCGTGGCAATATGTTGCATCCGGAAGCAAAACAGAAATTACTGATGATCCTGCAACTGGCGGACATGGTCAAATTCGCGAAAGTCATTCCGGTTGGTCATGAAAATGAGCAATCCATGTCGGATGCGATACAATTTGTAATGCTGACGAAACCCGTAGAAGCAAAAGATTTTACTGAACAGGAGGTGAAATCATGATGAGTAATATCAAATTTGCTCAACCGGAATTTTTCTGGCTCCTGCTGATCATACCTGTGATGATTGGAGTGTTTATATATTACAATCAAAAAAAATCCGCTCAGTTAAAGTTTTCCTCTTTCGAAGGTCTCAAAGGATACAGGCCCAGTTTCCGTCAACGGATTCGTTTCGCTCCCTTTGTACTCAGGATGCTGGCGATTTCCATCATGATTGTAGCATTGGCCCGCCCACAATCCAGTTCAAGTGGACAGAACATCACTTCCGATGGAATTGATATCATGATGGCTCTGGATATTTCCACGAGTATGCTTGCGGAAGACCTTCGTCCAAACCGTATTGAAGCCGCAAAAAAAGTAGCTCAGGAATTTATTGATTCAAGACCCAACGACCGGATCGGACTCGTTGTTTTCGGTGGAGAAAGTTTTACGCAATGTCCATTGACTACAGATCATTCCGTTCTCAAAAATTTATTTTCAGGAATTCAGTCCGGTATGCTTGCTGATGGAACCGCGATTGGTGAAGGCCTGGCTACAGCTGTGAACCGAATCCGAAGCAGCAAAGCCAAAAGCAAGGTTATTATTTTGCTCACGGATGGAGTGAACAATATTGGAGCAATAGCTCCGGTAACCGCTGGTGAAATCGCCAAGACATTTGGAATCCGGGTATATACAATCGGTGTGGGAACACAGGGATTTGCAAGGTATCCCTTGCCGGGCCCCTTCGGAATTCAGTACACCAATATGGAGGTAAAAATTGACGAGCCTGTACTGAAACAAATTGCCGCGGAAACCGGTGGTAAATATTTCCGGGCAACGAACACTAAACAGTTGAATGAAATTTATACAGACATTGACAAGCTGGAAAAATCAAAGATTGATGTTCTGGAATTTCGTCATAAATCGGAAGAATTTTACCCGCTGGCTTTCTTTGCATTGTTGCTCCTTGGACTGGATGCATTGCTTCGTTTCACAATTCTGAGATCATTACCCTGATATGATTCGTTTTGCACACCCTGAATATCTGTACGCGCTGATCATACTTCCTTTGATCCTGCTCCTCTTTCTATGGATGGCAGCATGGAAACGTCGTGCTTTCAGAAAATTCGGCGAACAAGCTCTGGTAAATGAATTGAGTGGTAATACTTCCAAAGCTAAACCACTGGTCAAACTCATACTTTTTCTAATGGGTCTTGCCATGTTGATTCTAGCCTGGGCGAATCCACAAATGGGGACAAGACTTGAAGAAGTAAAACGTGAAGGTGTCGACATCATTATTGCATTGGACGTCTCCAACAGTATGCGTGCGGAAGACATCAAACCCAATCGTCTAGAAAGAGCCAAGCAAGCCATCAGTCGATTGATTGACAAACTTGAAAATGACCGCATCGGCCTGATCGTATTTGCCGGCAGGGCTTATGTTCAATTACCAATCACAACTGATTTCGCTGCTGCTAAATTATTTTTGAATACAATTGAAACGGACATGATCCCTACTCAGGGAACATCCATCGGATCTGCAATTGAACTTGCACAGCAATCTTTTGTCGGTGATGATAAAAAGCACAAAGCACTCATCATTATCACAGATGGGGAAAACCACGAAGATGATCCGGAAGCTGCGGCTAAAAAGGCCGCTGAAGAAGGAATTACCATTCATACCATTGGTTTCGGTTCACCTGATGGCGCGCCGATTCCGGTTTATAATAATGGCGTTCAGGTCGACTTCTTCAAAGATCATGATGGTAACACTGTCTTGACAAAACTCGATGAAATTACACTCGAAAAAATCGCTTCCGAAGGAAAAGGAAGTTATGTGAGGGCGACCAATGGAAATGATGGATTGGAAACGATTATGAGCCAGGTTGGGAAAATGGAAAAGAAATCTTTTGGAACAAAACAATTTACCGATTATGAAGATCGTTTTCAATATTTCCTGGGGGCGGGAATTCTCTTCCTCTTCCTGGAAATCCTTGTGAGTTCTGTGAAAAGCCGCTGGATTCAACGACTGAATCTGTTTGG
>CAYMMN010000136.1:0-8426 GCA_964391495.1 uncultured Flavobacteriales bacterium
ATGTTCATCTCATCATTGAGAATGTTCTGCGCTTGCTGAATACACTGATCACAGATATGACCGGTGATACCGGCGATCAATACATAAGTCTCGCTTTTATCACGTCCACAAAAGGAACACTTGATTTCTTTCTGATTTTTCATAAAAAACAGCGAAGGATTAGAAAATTTAAACGCAAGCTAAAGAAAATAGTTCAAATTCTTAAACTATTTGGCCTTCAGGCTTGCGTTTTAAATCAAAAACGTAAGAAATAATCTTTCTTATTTCTTTCTGGTCAGAATTTCATCGATCATTCCATAGGCTTTGGATTCCTCCGCAGTCATCCAGTAATCACGATCTGAATCTTTCCAGACCTTATCATATTCCTGGCCCGAATGGGTAGCAATGATTTCGTACAATTCTTTCTTCAATTTCTGAATTTCACGAGCAGTGATTTCAATATCGGAAGCTTGTCCTTCTGCCCCACCCATTGGCTGGTGAATCATGATACGTGCATGTTTCAAAGCGGCGCGCTTGCCCTTTGTTCCTGCACACATCAACACAGCTGCCATTGATGCTGCCATTCCCGTACAAATCGTCGCGATTGCAGGTTGAACGAATTGCATCGTATCGTAAATACCCAATCCGGCATATACTGATCCGCCCGGACTGTTCATGTAAATCTGAATATCCTTTTTTGCATCAACGGATTCAAGAAAAAGCAATTGTGCCTGGATGATATTGGATACGTAGTCATTGATTCCTACACCAAGGAAGATAATCCTGTCCATCATAAGACGGGAAAACACATCCATCGTCGCGATATTGAGCTGACGCTCTTCAATAATTGTTGGTGATATGTAATCAGCTCTTACAGCTGAAACAAATGAGTCGACCGATAAGCTGCTGATACCGCGGTGTTTCACAGCATACTTTCTAAATTCATCTGAATAATTCATAGTTCTCCTTAAAGTTTATGAGGTATATTATTGTATTAGTAGACGCTTCATGCCGAAAATTATTTTCAGCATACCAAAATTACTTCCCTCCGGCCCCGGACTTCCTTCCACTGGAAATAGTTTTCAACAACAACGAAAACCAATCCATTTAAAGGAATTCCACAACCTCAACGAAAATAATGGTTGAAAGGTTCAATTAGTTACAGCTAATTTTTCCTGAATGCGGGACATCAACTCATTGCATTAAGATAACTTTCCGAATATCATAGCTTTCATCCCTCCTGACAATTCGAACGATAAGAAAAGAACAATTGAATTCAGAGGCATGTATTGTGATCAGGTCTCTGCCATCATTTTCCTGTACTAATAATAAGTTCCCTGATGGACTAAAAAATTCGACCCTCTTAACCTCCTCAGGGTTTGAAAAACGAACATTCATTTCTCCCTTCACCGGAACCGGGAAAATGTCAACTGTTTTGTTTTTAGCTACTGAATGAGAAATACCGGCTGTTAATTCACACATAATGTAGATATTCAGTGAATCCGCATTTGCAAGCCAGAGGCAACCACCATGATAGGCCAACCCATTCGGGTATTCACCTCCGGGAAGAGGCATTGAATCAAGCAATTGAAAATTTTGATCAAAGCGGAACAAATATTCGTCATTGTTTGGGGGCTGTTGATTCGCAGTGATCCAGAAATTTGATCCGTCAAAGGCAATACCATGACTGTAGTAAGCATGATTTGGATAACTGGTTACAATGTGGCAAAGTGTATCCAGAACATAAGTTGAATTTATAGTTCCAAACCAAAACATATTTATCCATAACTGATTATTATGAAACAACATGCCATGGGTAAACTGGGAGGCAACGGGATTCGTTAAAGTCTGAAGAATGCTTTTCGTAACCGGATCAATCTTGAGTATCAAATTGCCATTATAGCTCTGTGCTACCCACAATGCATTATTCCCATAGGTAATTCCATCTATAGCTACATTCAAATGAGTGTCCATCGAATCCAGCAGCTGACCGGTTTGGGAACTTATTTTGTAAATCCATCCAGTACCTCCACCAACCCAAATATCCTGACCAACGAATGCAATATCGCCAAGCCAGCCAAGAGGAGGCGAAATATAAGGGTAGAATGGTGCAGCTGTATGGTAACCCGGTAATCTTTGGGACGGCACTGAATTATCCTGTGAAATATCCTGACAAAAACTATGGCCCGGCAATATCATCAGTAATACTAAAAAGAAAATTTTTAAAAGATTCATTGGTAAAAAATCTGGTAAAGCAACAACAAGGTAATTAAAAATCGGAGCAAATATCACAAACTTCCGTGAGCTTGATTCAGCATTTCAACAACTCAAATTTTCTACAGTCTGATCGGCAATTTCAGGAAACATCATATCAATAAAAAAGCCGGTCAGATTGACCGGCTTTTAACAATTTTCATAAAACTCAGGACTAAGTCCGGAGAGGTTTTTAGTCGTGATGATGCTCCAGCTCGTGAGTTGTTTTCTCATTCAGCTTGGTTACAAAATCAGCATAAGGAAGCTCAATCATGTCGAGCTTTACTTCCTTTTTCAAAACGTCAAACACTTTATTCTCACGAATGGATCTTTCAAGCTTATCATAATTTCCTTCTTCGTTCAGATATCTTGTCGCAATATCTTCCAGACGCTCCGGCTCCATTTCATAATATCCGTACTGTGCAAATTGCTGACGGATCACCTGACGAGACAAATCTTTTACTTCATCTTCTGTCACTTCAATATTGTTTACAGCAGCAAGCTTGCTTTGAACAAGGTTCCAACGCAAATCTTCCGAAACATGGAAATACTCGTGTTCAAATGTATGCTCATCCATTGCTTTCTCCTGGTTTGCTTTCAGCATACGCTTCAGGAAAGCATCCGGCAATGGAATATTCATTTCTTCGAGGAACACATTGCGTAAATCTTTTTTCAGCTTACGGTCGCTTTCACGTTCAAAATACCCAGCGATTCCTTCTTTGATCTTAGTTCTGAATTCTTCTTCAGTTGTCACATTTCCTTCCCCATAAACTTTATCAAAAAGCTCCTGGTTCATTTCTGCTTTCTCAATCTGATTGATCGTCATCACCGTGAATTGGTAATCCGATTCCAGTGATGGAGAACCTTTTTCAAGTTTCAAAAGAGCAGTAAGCTCCGCTTCGTTGGAAATTACTTTGCGTGGATTAAAACGAACAACATCCGCTTTCTTCAAACCAACAAACTGCTTTCTCTCCTGCACATCTTTGATCATTTCAATAGAAAGTGTAGTGGTAGTTTTGTTTCCACCTTCACGAAGATTCCCCTGCTCATCCAACTCGTTAAATTCACCGTAGAGGATATTTGTTTCTTCAGATACTTCAGGATTCGAGAATTTACCATAACGACGACGAATATCCGCGATATCGTCTTCAATCATCTTCTCATCAATTTTTACCAGGTAATAAGGAACTTTTTTCTTCGGCATATTTACTTCTATTGCCGGAGCGATTCCCAATTCATAAAGGAATTCGAACTCTTTTCCTTCTTCAAAAGCCTGTTCTTTCTCACTTTGCTTTGGCAAAGGAGTGCCAATCACATCCAGTTTATTTTCATAGATGTATTTGCCCAGAGATTCTGAAAGAAGTTTATTCAACTCATCCACAAGAACCGCTTTACCATACATTTTCTTAATAATTCCTGCAGGGACTTTACCAGGACGAAAACCCGGTACACTTGCTGTTTTTTGATACTGACGGATTACCTGGCTCACGCGGTCCTGGTAATCTGCCGGCTGCAATTCGATTTTTACAACCGCATTCAAATCATCCAACTGTTGTTTCGTGATATTCATAGCAATTTCTCTAAAATAGTTCTGATTGAATTGTCCGGAAGTAGTACTCGTGATGTTTCAGGTCCGCCATCACTGTTGGCCTGAATTTTCCGGGTTAAAATAAGTGCGCATGGAGGGACTCGAACCCCCACGCCTTTCGGCACCAGATCCTAAGTCTGGCGCGGCTGCCAATTACGCCACATGCGCTTATATATATCAGAGAGTCTGATCTTTTTCAGAAAACACCCTCCTTTATCCAAAAATCAAAGAACGAATCCATTTTTGGGAGTGCGAAGATAGTATAAATTTCCCTGCTGCCCAAAGGACACAATATGGAATTTCATACAATTCAGGATCATGGATGTACGTTTCCTGTTAAGATATGCGTTTTTTAAGGTCGAATCGAAAAGTCCACCTGTCGGATGAAGAAATCATCGAAGCATACCGACATGTAGCGAATCCCGACCTTCTCGCCATACTTTTTGAACGTTACAGCCACCTGGTCTTTGCTGTAAGCATGAATTATTTGAAAAATGAAGAAGAAAGCAAAGATGCTGTTCTGGCTATCTTTGAAAAACTGGCTTCAGATCTCCAACATTATCACATTCGGAAATTCTCAGCCTGGCTACATACTGTTACACGCAATTATTGTCTGAAAGTAGAAAAAAATAAAAAAACAAAAGTCCGACTTTCCGAAGAAGATAAGATCATGGCCGATGAGCCGGAAAACGACAAGGATGATTCAATAGATGCACATTTAAATTATTTACCGGAAGCCCTCAAAAATCTGAACACGGAGCAAAGAACTTGCATACATTTATTTTTTTTGAAAGAAAAAAGTTACCGTGAAATCAGTGAGCTTACCGGTTACGATTATAATCAGGTTAAAACCTTTATCCAAAATGGAAAAAGAAACCTGAAAAATTACCTGGAGAAAAGATCGAATGAGAAAATATAATTCCCATCATAATGAGGCCGACAAGCATCTGAGCCTCGAAGATCTGCAGGATTACACCAGCGGCAGATTGATCCTTGCTGAAAGGCACAGGATCGATTTGCACCTGACACATTGCCAACTTTGCGCGGATGCTTTGAGAGGAGTTTCGCGAATGAACGATCCTCTCAAACTGGTGAGAATTACACACGAATTGCAAGCCAGTAATCTCCGAAAAAAAACTGAACGTAAAAGAATTATCCCTCACGTTCAGTTAATTTCGATCATCCTCATTTTGATGATGCTGATGCTGATTGTCTTTATCGGTTTGTATTACTTCAACAAACCCTAATTCCAAAGAAACCTGATTTTTCTGATTTGAATTTCACATCAGCTTTTCACAACCCTGATCAGCTTTTTGTAATTCGCGTTTACAACTCTGATAAAATACACACCGGCAGGTTGGTCGGCAAAAATAACGGTACCCGTATATACATCTCCATAAGCAGGAATTTTTGCATGACGGACAAGCTTCCCGTTAACATTGTAAACTTGAATTTCAAGATAGGATGGCCCTTTTAATCCTTGTATTTCGAGATGAAGCAATTCGCTGACAGGATTGGGTTGAAGTTTTACCTGAACGTCATCAGAAGAAATTTCCGCGAGCCCGACTTGCACACCGACAGTTGCGAGTATCGTGTCGCTGCATTGATTGATGTCTGTTACCACAATGGTGTAGTTACCGGCAGACAAGGATGTAAACAATCCGTTGTTTTGTAACGGCCCTCCATTCAAACTAAATGTAAAAGGTCCTGAACCTCCACTGACACTTACGAGAATTACACCATCCGTTGCAATTGAACTTGTAGCATCCGTGATGGTTGAACTCAATCCAAGTGAACATTGATAATTCGCGCAGAATGTATGCGACTCAGAATAGCCGAAGTTTGAAAGCGTATTGGTAGCGAGTACTACCCCATCCCATCTTACCAGTCTGAAATAACCGGGCACACCAAAATCAAATCCGTCTCCATAACTGTCACGAATCACAAAATCATAACAGGAATCCTCGAGACAAAAAACCTGTGTAGAGACAGTTTGTGATTGGGTATAATTTCCTCCGCTAAACAAAAGATTCCCGTGTGAATCGTATAAATCCCATGAAGTTTCTTCCGGAAAATCGTCGGTTTTCAATTCCAGCGTCACATCAATTCCGGGCATGACATTGGTAAATACAGCCTGCAAAGTATCATTACTTGTATTTTGATCCGGTTGTCCATTTGGTGAAGACACATAACACATTACAGAATTGGATCCATTCAACAAACCGGTTATGTTCACATATAAAGTATCCTGTTGTCCTGCACTCAAAGAAACATTGGCAACAGAACTGACAACCGGATTTCCATTCAGTATATAATTCAAAGCAACAGAAGTCAACGGACTTGCTCCGTCATTTCTAATAATAAAACCCACATCACGAGAGCTACCACAAGCCAATCCGGTCGCACCTCTGAGCGCAAGTAAATTAACATCAAGATCTACAAGATGAGTCACCTCCGCGCGAAGGGTATCGTTGCTGCGATTTGCATCATTAGCCAAAGAAGTATACACTGTGAAATTATAGGATTGACCGATTACAGAAAGATCCGCGCTTGCTGTGAAGGAATAATCGAATGAACTATCAGGAAGCAATGTACCAGCATAAGTTTCTGTTACCACCGCTCCCTGATCAACCTGGTAATTCAACTGGAAATTTGATTGAGCTACAATTCCTGTGTTGCGCACGTTTATCTTAACAATTTCTGAATTGCCAAGACCGCCTGCAGTTACAGGTGAGAGCAAAGATGTTACTGCCAGATCATTTGAATCCTTCGCAAGAACAAATTTCACAATCTTTGTTGTCCAGTCATTTGTTCCCATGTATTCACCG
The DNA here is from genome assembly GCA_964391495.1 of uncultured Flavobacteriales bacterium. Lineage (GTDB taxonomy): Bacteria > Bacteroidota > Bacteroidia > AKYH767-A > 2013-40CM-41-45 > JADKJP01. The sequence goes on from CAYMMN010000136.1 coordinate 6,649, forward strand.
GTAAACCAGAATGTACCATTCTCAACTGGATCAACTGACATTTCAGAATAATCTCCCCAGCGCCCGCCTTGAAAACTACCTTGTCCGCTTGCAATTTGCATTTCATTAAATGTCATTTGACCGGGAGGATCTCCGGCACTTCGGGCAATGATACGAAGTGAAGGATTGGTGGTGGTACTCGAAACACTATAACCCAAAGCAATATTACCGGAAGCATCCTGAGCAATACTTCCCATGAACCGATGTTCCGCATCCGGACTCACTGTTCCTTCCTGGTAAACACTCCATGGATCTGTACCTGATTTGCGCAACTCATACCATCGGACACCGGATGTATTTCCTGTTCCATCAACATCAACAACATGGTTGCAAAGCATGCTTTCATAGGAGCCGAAATTCCGGTATTGAACTCTGTGCATTAATACTTGTTGCAGCACATCCAGATTACCGCCAGAAGGCTGAGTAACACAATACCCGAATCCCGGACAAAGTTCACTGTCGAATGAAGTCACATTCAAATCAGTCGGTCCGGTCAAGGTTGAATTGCCAGGACTTGACCAGTTGACTGCAAGTTCCCAAACTTCAAGATGATCTGTACCTCCTCCCCATGCATCATCATACACTCTTAGAATATAGGCCGGACTGCCAATTGGAGGGGCGACAGAACCATCCCAATCAGCGCCGGAGGCAAGTTGAAAACCAATGGCACTGAAACCGGGAACTGTCCACCTGAGCAATTGTGTAGACTGTACTCCATTGATCATATCACTACGATTCAAAGCGTAAATTGGTGATCCGCCACTTCCTTCATTTGAACAGAAATAATATCCATCATTCCAAATGAAATACTTTGGATAATCCGGCAATCCCGGAGTTTGAAAATCATAAACATAATATGAACCGAGTGGATCACTGGTTTGTGAAATAGCAATCAGTACATCAGAAAATGAATTCGAAAGTTCCGAGAGCATCCATCGATCAGCAGCCTGATCATACATGACAATCGGGTCTCCCAATCCGGTTGTCCCAAACTGTGTCCAGAAAGTATTACAAAATGCAGGGCCATATATTGATGCACCTTGTTTATCGAATATCTGAAAAAGGGTACCGTTCCCTCCATTGGTCATTTGTATAAATTCATTCTTTCCAATTTCGCCACAAGGATCAGGTGGGTAGATATTTGGATCACTAAGACCATCAATCGTAAAAATGGTATCAATATCCGATGCAGTACGATGTACACGACGATCCAGCAATGGATCAGCACCTTTTGGCAACGCCTGAGGATTTAAGGTTGGATTGTATTCTTTCTCATTAAAAACCTCCTTCGCCTGCTTCAATTTATTTCCGGAAGGATTGTTGAGAATGGGCTTTGTGTCACGTAAAGGTTTTGTCAAACCCAGTAACCTGACCTGTGAAATCTGCGGATGATATACTTGTCTGGATAATAAGGTCGGATTAATTTGAGCAGACGTGTACATCCAGAACATCATCAACACAGAAGAAAGGAAGTGCTTTTTCATTGGTTTTTATTGAGAAGAACTATCAGGAATGCAATTGCAACCTGAGTATAAATTTATATAAATAAGTATTGCTCCGACCGGAAAAGAACAGCCGGGCAAGGAATTATTCATTTTTTTTGGCAAATCATAAAAAAGCATAGATGAACATAAGCACCTGTAATGCAAATACAGATTGTTACATTTGCCGGACAGAACCTGAGCCATGTTAACGATCAATCCAAAAGAAATAAAGACCAGTATTTTTCATAGTTACAT
>CAYMMN010000137.1:0-8381 GCA_964391495.1 uncultured Flavobacteriales bacterium
CCAAAGCATCGGTCACTGATTTCAGGGAAAGAGAATTTTCCTGGATTTCTTTCATCCCGAAATGATTCGTTTTGGAACCTGTCGCGAGCACAAGAATATCATAAGGCAGAATACCGATGGAACTGTGTACGCTATTGATAGCAGGTTCAACCTTATCAACTTCCGCGACACGAAAAGTCACATTCATTTTTCGCCGGAATATTTTTCGCAAAGGATAAGCTACCGAATCCGGTTCTAAACCACCTGTAGCCACCTGATAAAGCAAAGGCTGAAATGTGAGATAGTTTTGCCTGTCCAGAACCAATACTTCGTATTTCCGGGAATCCAAACGGCGTCCGATTTCGATTCCTCCAAAACCTGAACCCACAATCAACACCCTTTTTCGGGCCTTTTCTTTGTTAAAAATATCCATTTAATGGCCTGATTTTAAAACGAATGAAATGAAAAAAACAAAAGAATGCTCAAAATTAGGGGTAAAAACACCCTCTTTCCCAAAAGGTCATTAATAAAAGAGATTAATTGAGAAAACATTGGGGCTTTTTGAAGAATTTTCGTATGTTTGCATTCGAATTTATGGAGATAATAGAAGGGGACGATAGTCCCCTTTTTTATTGATCGATTATGAGCCTGAACGAACAGATTATTGCATTGGTACAAGAAAAAATTGCCGGAACGGAGACCTTCCTCGTGGATGTCAAAGTGAGCCCGTCAAAAGTGATTGTACTGATCGATCATCCCAATGGAGTAAAAATTGAGGATTGTGTGGCAGTCTCCCGTTTTCTTCAGGATTCACTGGACGCAACGGATGTCTTTGAAAAACATGAATTGGAAGTCGGTTCACCAGGAATGGAAGAACCGCTGAAAGTTCTTCAACAGTACAACAAACGCATCGGAAAAAATGTCAATGTCGTAACTTTTGATGGCCTCCGGCATACAGGTGTCCTCAAAGCAGCCTCCACTGATGGGATCGAATTGGAAGAAACCATCATTGTAAAGGAAGGCAAGAAAAAAGAAAAACAGATTCAACAAATAACTATACCATTCTCTAACATCAAAGAAACAAGAGTCATCTTCTCTTTCAACAAAATCATTTGATCAAAATGAAAAAGACCTTACCCGGTAAGAATGAGCACACTGAATTGGTGGAAGCATTCTCTGAATTCAAAGACCTGAAGAATATCGACCGCGCCAGCATGATGAGCATCCTCGAGGATGTTTTCAAAAACATGCTCAAGAAAAAATATGGCACTGCTGATAATTTTGACATTGTCATCAACACCGACAAAGGTGATCTTCAAGCCCTGCGTAATCGTCTGATTGTTGAAGACGGCACTGTTGAAGATCCAAGTACTCAGATTGAATATTCTGAAGCGGTTCGTATTCAGCCCGACTTTGAAGTAGGCGAAGAAGTATCTGAAGAAGTTCGTTTCATGGATTTCGGTCGTCGTGCAGTACTTGCCGCTCGTCAGAACCTCATGGCACGTGTTCAGGAATTGGAGAAAGAAGGAATTTTCCGCAAATACAAAGATCGTGTTGGTGAAATCATCACCGGTGAAGTTTATCAGACCTGGAAAAAAGAAACACTCGTCATGGATGATGATGGCAACGAATTGATTCTGCCTAAATCAGAACAAATCGGAAGTGATTTCTTCAAAAAAGGAGATAGCGTTCGTGCAGTTGTATTGCGTGTGGAAATGATCAATGGAACACCAAAGATTATTTTGTCTCGTACTTCTCCGCTCTTCCTCGAAAAATTATTTGAACTGGAAGTACCTGAAGTATTTGACGGACTGATTACCATTAAGAAAATTGTTCGTGAACCGGGTGAGCGCGCGAAAGTGGCAGTTGAAAGCTACGACGACAGGATCGATCCTGTTGGAGCATGTGTTGGAATGAAAGGTTCTCGTATCCATGGAATTGTTCGTGAATTGAGAAACGAAAATATCGATGTGATCAACTTCACAACAAACAGTCCGCTCTTTATCTCCCGTGCATTGGCACCGGCTAAAATCACTTCCATTAAACTGGATGACGAGAAAAAACGCGCTTCTGTATTCCTGAAACCCGATCAGGTTTCACTGGCTATCGGAAAAGGCGGTCATAACATTAAACTTGCAGGAAAGCTGACAGGTTATGAAATCGATGTATACCGTGATACGGATGACGACAGCGAAGACGTTGATCTGGATGAATTTGCAGATGAAATCGAACCATGGATCATCGATGAGCTGAAAACCATTGGTTGCGATACAGCGAAAAGCGTTCTTGAATTGCCAATCGAAGATCTTGTGAAAAGAACAGATCTGGAAGAAGAAACAATCAAGGAAGTGGTTCGCATTTTAAGATCAGAATTTGAATAAAACGGTGGAATGGACACATGACAAAGTCCATTCTTCCACTCTCAATAAATTACTACCTTGCACAAGCCCAAAAAATTGGCTTGGTGTAAGAAGACACACCTTATGGCAGAAGCAGAAAAGACGATCCGATTAAGTAAAGCGATTAAGGAATTCAATCTGAGCCTTGATCACATCGTGGAATTCCTTACAAAAAAGGGATTCTCGATAGAAAGCAACCCCAATACCAAGTTGCCCGGGGATGCTTATGCTTTGCTGATGAAGGAATTCCAAGGCGATAAAAGCGCAAAAGAAGAAGCGCAACAGCTTTCCCAAACCAAACTTCGTAAGGATACCCCTGTCGTTCTTGACGCCGAAGGATCCAAAAAAACCGGTACAAAGAAAGATGAAGAATCTTCCGAAATACTCATCAAAAACATGAGTGTTGCGGATTATCTGAAGGAAGAAAAGCCGAAGAAAAAAGAAGAAGCGAAAGCTGAAAAACCTGCCAAAGCAAAAGAAGCTGAACCAGAAGTTACCAAAGTAGCGGTAGATAAAGTCGAAGGACCAAAAGTACTCGGCAAAATTGAAATCGAAGACGAAGCTTCTAAGGCTGAAAAAAAGAAAAAAGCAGCCACCAAGAAAAAAGCTGAAACAGCTGCAGCTCCTGAAGAAGTAGCTCCTGTTAAAGCTAAAGAGGAAGAAGAAAAGCCTGCTAAGAAGGTTGTCAAAAAGAAAAAAGAAGAAACGACAGAAGAAGCTCCTGTAGCTGAAAAGCCAATCGCTCCTGTTCAGGAAGAAATTGAAATTCCTGCTCCTGTCGCTGAAATACCTCCTGTTGCTGAAGTTACCCCTGAAGCTGAACCTGCTGCACCTGAAATTGCTCCTGAAGAACCGGAATCTCCTTCCGAACCTCAGAAAGATGAAATTCACCGTGTGCGTTTTGATAAGCTGAGCGGACCTACAGTTCTTGGTAAAATTGAATTGCCTGTTGATCCACCGAAACGCAAACCGGTTGCTTCGTCCACCGGTTCAGTGGATGACAAGAAAAAGAAACGGAAACGTACCGACCGCAAAGCGGGCGGACAACCGGTTCCTTCTGATAAACGTGAACAACAACGCGGTCCCGGAACATCCGGACCTCCACGTCATCGTCCGGCTGCAGGATCCAAACCCACCGAAAAAACAGAACCTACTGAAAAGGAAATCCAGGATCAGATCAAAGCGACTCTGGCCCGACTCAGCAGTGGTGGTAAATCCCGTTCTTCCAAAATGCGTAAAGCCCGTCGTGATGAACGTGCGGAAGTAAAACGCGAAAAAGCGGAAGAAGCAGCAGGAAATAAAACAATCAAGGTAACTGAATTCGTTACCGCGAATGAACTTGCTAAACTGATGGATGTACAGGTTACGGAAGTAATCTCAACATTCATGTCTCTCGGTATGTTCGTCTCCATCAACCAGCGTCTCGATGCGGAAGCTCTGCGTGTGGTTGCGGAAGAATTCGGGTTCGAAGTAGAATTCGTTTCCGCGGATGTACAGGAAACAATTGGCACAGAAGAAGACCTTCCTGAGGATTTGAAGCCACGTTCACCGATTGTTACCGTCATGGGACACGTTGACCATGGTAAAACATCTCTCCTTGACTATATCCGTAAAGCCAATGTAATTGCCGGTGAGGCAGGTGGTATCACCCAGCACATCGGAGCCTATTCCGTAAAACTGGAAAATGGCAAGACCATTACTTTCCTGGATACTCCCGGTCACGAAGCCTTTACAGCGATGCGTGCCCGTGGTGCTAAGGTTACTGACGTTGCAATCATCGTGATTGCTGCCGATGATAACGTGATGCCACAAACCATCGAAGCGATCAATCACGCGCAAGCGGCGAATGTGCCGATGGTTTTCGCAATCAACAAGGTGGATAAACCGGATGCCAATCCGGAAAGAATCAAAGAACAACTTGCGAAAATGAACATCCTTGTCGAAGACTGGGGTGGAAAATATCAGTGTCAGGAAATTTCCGCTAAAAAAGGAATGAATGTCGAAGCACTGCTTGAAAAAGTATTGCTCGAAGCGGAACTCCTCGAACTCAAAGCAAATGCCAACCGCCGTGCGAACGGAACCGTGATCGAGTCCATGCTTGACAAAGGTCGTGGTTATGTAATGACAGTTCTGATTCAGGGCGGTACTTTACACGTTGGAGACGTTATTCTTGCCGGCTGTTACAGCGGTAGAGTAAAAGCCTTGTTCAACGAACGTGGTTTCCGTATCAAGGAAGCGGGCCCTGCAGCTCCTGCACAGGTCTTAGGTATGACAGGTGCGCCACAAGCGGGTGATTTGTTTAACGTCATGGAAGATGAACGCGAAGCACGCGACATCGCCAACAAACGTCTGCAACTCCAGCGTGAGCAGGGTATCCGTACTCAGAAACACATTACACTGGATGAAATCGGTCGTCGTCTGGCAATCGGAAACTTCAAGGAGTTGAATGTAATTGTAAAAGGTGACGTGGACGGTTCTATCGAAGCGCTCGCGGATTCTCTCCTGAAACTTTCTACTCCGGAAATCCAGATCAACATTATTCACAAATCCGTTGGTGCGATCACCGAATCAGATGTACTTCTTGCATCCGCATCCAACGCGATCATCATCGGATTCCAGGTTCGTCCTTCTGTTAATGCTCGTAAACTTGCGGAAACAGAACAGATCGAAATCCGCCTCTACTCTATCATTTACGACGCGATCAACGAATTGAAAGCGGCGATGGAAGGAATGCTTGCTCCGGAATTCCAGGAGAAAATCGTCGGCAATATCGAAATTCGCGACATCTTCAAGATCCCGAAAGTGGGAACTATTGCAGGATGTATGGTACTCGATGGAAAAGTTTCCCGCAATACCAAGGTGCGTGTCGTTCGCGACGGTATCGTTGTATTCTCCGGAGAACTGGCTTCACTCAAGCGTTTCAAAGACGATGTGAAAGAAGTTTCCGCAGGTTACGAATGCGGATTGAGCGTCCACAACTTCCAGGATCTGAAAGTTGGCGATGTCATCGAAGGATACGAACAGGTAGCGGTCAAACGGACTTTGGCTTAAACCAAAATATTTACTCAGACAAAAGGGTCGTCGCGTTGATGACCCTTTTTTATTGATGAATGCTGATTGTAGATTGTAGATTGATCGCAACTGACCGTGTTCCATCTTCGATTAAATTCCGAAAAGCCTCAGTTCCGTCCCCCGTCCCTCGTCCCCCGTCCCTTTTTTAATTGCTGATTGTAGATTGATAGCACCTGGATAGATTCTACCCTGAATTAAAATTCCAGCGGCTTCTGCTCCGTCACTCGCCCCTCGTCCCCCGTCCCTTATTTCAATAATGGAAGTTTCACCTCATCCGGAACAACAAAAGTGGTAGGATATTTTCCCTCCAGTTCCTTGATTAATTTCTGAGCTTCGTAACGGTTTCTAAAATCGCCTACACGCACTTTAAAATTGGGTTGTTGATAGGTGAGATACGCGGGAATATCAGGGTAACGTGAATTGAAATCCAGTTTTACTTCTGATGCTTTGGGGCGATTGCCTCCAAAATAAATCTGTACCCGAAAACCGGGCATGCTTTGCTTTTCAAGATTGATTTGTTTTTGTCTTTCGATCAATTCATCAAGCCGTGGATCTCTGGTGATCCGGATAGAACTATCGGAATTGGCAGTAGTAATTGTTTTCTGAGCGGATGCCGAAGAAAACAGACCAAGAAAACAAATGAAAAAAAGCAGACGCGACATGATTCTTTTTCTGTAGTACAAATTAATGGAAAAATTCCGGTGCCGACAAGGTTGAAATATAATACTTCAAAAACTGTCTCTAAAGGGAACATTCCATTGTTGAAGAACATCATGTTCAGGAACTAAACATTATTTTTGATCTATGAATATCGAAAGCCTGCGTTCCTATTGCATCAAAAAACCCTTTGTATCGGAAGAATTTCCTTTTGATGAGGTGACACTGGTCTTTAAAGTACTGAATAAAGCATTTTTGCTCACCGGTCTGGATGAACCCGAACTGAAATTCAATGTGAAATGTGATCCTGAAAAAGCCATTGAACTACGCGAGCAATACACCTGTGTACAGCCGGGTTTTCACATGAACAAAAAACACTGGAACACTATACACGACGATGGTAGTGTCAGCGATCAATTACTGAAAGAATGGATAGACAACAGCTACGAAATGGTGATTGCTGGGATGTCAAAGAAGGATCAGGAAAAGGTTAAAAAGAATACAACAAGTAAAGCGAAGAAAAAAAGCAGTTAAAAATTTTCCTCACATCAGAATGGATTGATTTCCTGACCTGACAGTTTTCAGTTCATTGATTATTCGGATATTTGCAGCCTAAATCAAATTTCAATGAAAAAGGCGCTGAATTACTTTTTACAGGGACTCCTCTTTGTGGTCCCGATAACAGTCACCTTGTGGGTCCTTTTCCGGACCATACTGTGGGTGGATAGTTTATTGCCTTTCCAGGTTCCAATCAAAATCCCCGGAATCCCTAAGCTTGAGATCCCTGGTCTGGGCCTGCTCACCATTTTTGTGGTTGTTGCTTTGATCGGCTACTTAAGCGTTCGCTATATCCGGAACCCTTTGTTCTCCTATGTAGAACGACTTATTGTAAAAGCACCCCTTGTAAAACTGATCTACGGTTCTGTAAAAGATCTGGTTGAAGCTTTCGTAGGTGAGAAAAGGAGATTCAATAAACCTGTTCTCGTTCGGTTGGAGAAAGACAGTGATATCAACCGTATTGGTTTTATCACGCAGGAAGATTTATCTGATATCGGTTTGGGAAAAGATAAAGTTGCTGTTTATCTGCCCTTCTCATACAGCTTTGCAGGTGAATTGATCGTGTTGCCACGAGAAAACATCAGTCCTGTCAACGCTTCCGGAACAGACATGATGAAATTTATTATTTCCGGCGGTGTCACTGAAATTAAAGATGGAAAAGAACAGGAACAATGAAACTTTAGTTTATTATTATTCAAATCAGATTTTAGCTGAGAGATTTAATTTCTAACTACAAATAAATCTTCATTTCCTACTCCTTGTCTTCGAATGGCTATCAGAAAAATTTTTAAGCAGGATGAATTTCGCGAATTGGGTTTTGGCAACAGAGTTGTTGAATCCAATCAACGCCTGATGAACAAAGATGGCAGCAGTAATGTTCGCCGGAAAGGGCTACCATTTTTTCAGTCTGTAAGCATTTACCAGACCTTGATCACCATGCCCTGGTGGAAATTCAATCTGTTGGTTTTCTTTTTTTACATCACTGTAAATCTGATTTTCGCTTTATTGTATTACTTCATTGATCCGAATCACATCAATGGAATGGAGTATACCAATGAACTTGATAAATTCGCGGAAGTGTTTTTCTTCAGTGCTCAGTCTCTCACTACAGTTGGCTATGGCCGCCTGAATCCGACCGGTTATTTTAACAGCACCCTGGCTTCTGTCGAATCCCTCATTGGTTTATTGGGGTTCGCACTGGCAACCGGATTACTTTATGGCCGCTTTTCAAGGCCAATTGCAAAGATTTTGTTTAGTAAAAATATGGTGATTGCTCCATACAAAGGAATCTCCGCACTGATGTTCCGTATTGCCAACCGAACCAAAAGTGAATTGGTAGATATCCAGGCAAGTGTGATTTTATCATATGTCATTCAAGAAAATGGTAAGCCTGTCAGAAAATTCAGCAACCTTAAACTGGAACTCACGAAGGTTAATCTCTTGTCCATGTCCTGGACCATCGTACATCCTATAGACGAAGAAAGTCCTATGTATGGATGGAAAGAGGAAGATTTCAGGAAAAATGATCTGGAAGTACTTGCACTTTTACAGGCATATGAAGAAACATTTTCTCAGACTGTCCATACACGCACTTCCTACACGAATGAAGAATTGCGTTACGGTGCGAAATTTATCTCCATGATGGAAGCCGGACCCAATGGTTCAGTAATTCTCGCCTTCGACAAAATGGATTCGTTTACAAAAGTCAATCTGGAG
>CAYMMN010000138.1:0-8330 GCA_964391495.1 uncultured Flavobacteriales bacterium
CCCAACAAGTAGCCATAGCTGATTCTACAGCAAAGTCTCAACCGGTTCAGATTCCGAAAATGTTTTTTGAACCCTCGACATACATATGGTTGTTACTTGGGATGATAGTGGTAGCAGTGATTTTCACGCTCACGCACACCATCAATGTCCTCACCAGGACCCTTGATCAAAAGACAGCTGCTGTGACCGGCACGACTCCATCCGCTACCGAATATGTTCCCCGTCAGACCGGTTGGAATAAATTGATGGAAATGATGACACGTTCAGTTCCGGTAGAACAGGAAAAGGATGTAATGCTGGATCACGATTATGATGGTATTCGTGAGCTGGATAATCAGCTTCCGCCCTGGTGGGTTTGGGGATTCTACATCACCATCATCTTTGCCTTTGTCTATCTCATCAATTATCATATAGCCGGTTCGGGTAAACTTCAGTATGCTGAATACGAAGAGGAAATTCAAATTGCAAATGCCGCTAAAGAAGCCCGCTTAAAAAATGACGTGAATTATGTGACGGAAGCAAATGTCATTCGTTTATCTGAGGCTGGTGATCTGGCACAGGGCAAGGAAATCTTTACAAAGTTCTGTGTCGCTTGTCATGGAAATGATGCACAGGGAAATGTAGGACCAAATCTGACAGATAAATTCTGGATCCATGGTGGTGGTATCAAAAATGTTTTTGCTACAATTACAAATGGTGTTCCTGCAAAGGGTATGATATCATGGAAGAGTCAGCTTTCACCAAAACAAATTCAATTGGTTGGAAGTTACATTCTTTCTCTTGAAGGTAGTAACCCTCAGGGAGCGAAGGAGCCACAAGGAACCGAGTGGCAGGAAGCAGTATCGGCCGACAGTACCTCAGGAAAAGCGGATAGTACTAGTGCAAAAATTGACTCAACAGCTAAGAAAATTTAATAAAGAAGTAAAGCAGATATGTCAACTCAAGCGGTTCCGGGCGGAATAGATGATTTTCGAGATTCGATATCGACCATCAGTAAGGATGGTGACAGAGCCTGGATTTACCCGAAAAAACCCAAAGGTGAACATTATAACAAAAGGACGATCGTTAGTATCGTCCTTTTGGCGCTTATGTTTGGTGGACCCTTTATGAAAATTTCAGGGCATCCCCTGATGTTATTCAATGTTCTCCAACGGAAATTTATTGTATTTGGAGTTCCGTTCTGGCCTCAGGATTTTTTCCTCTTTGTGTTGGCAATGCTTACGTTCTTTGTTTTTATTATTCTCTTTACTGCAATTTTTGGCAGGGTATGGTGTGGATGGGCTTGTCCTCAGACCATTTTTATGGAAATGGTTTTTCGGAAAATTGAATATGCAATAGAAGGTGATGCCAATCAGCAACGCTTACTGAACAGGTCTTCCTGGACTCCGGAAAAGATTCGAAAAAAAGTATTGAAACATTCGATATTTTTTCTTCTGGCATTCCTCATTGCAAATACATTCCTGGCTTATATTATTAGTATTGATGAGTTAAAATTGTTGGTGACGGAAGGTCCGGGAAAACACATGGGAGGATTTATGGCACTTGTAATTTTTACCTGTGTTTTTTATGGTGTTTATGCACGTTTCCGTGAACAGGTATGTCTTATCGTTTGCCCTTATGGTCGATTGCAGGGAGTTCTTTTGGATAGAAATTCAGTGGTTATAGCCTATGATTATGTCAGAGGTGAAACCAGAGGCCGGATTCAAAAGAATGAAGAACGTAAACTTGGCGATTGCATCGACTGTCATCAATGTGTTCATGTATGCCCTACGGGTATAGATATCCGAAATGGTACACAGTTGGAATGTGTGAATTGTACAGCTTGTATTGATGCCTGTGATGATGTCATGGAAAAGGTAGGTTTTAAAAAAGGCCTTATCCGATATGCCAGTGAGAATAGTATCGCTAAAAAGGAAAAATTTAAAATAACAACCCGTGTTGTTGGCTACTCAATTGTTTTATTGATTCTGCTGACAACTCTTACCACATTACTTGCATTGAGGACTGAGGTAGAATCAACCATACTTCGTACGCCTGGACAAATGTATCAGAAGGTGGATGGCGGGAAAATCAGTAATTTGTACAATATTCAATTGGTAAATAAAACCTTTCACAACCTTCCGATTGAAATTAAACTGAATTATCCTGTGGGTGAAATAAAATTCGTTGGACCGCCACCGACAATTCTAAATGAAGATGCCATGGTAGAAGGAGTTTTCTTTGTTATTCTGCCACAATCTGAAATTGTAAAAGTCAAAACACCGGTTTCGATCAGTGTGATTTCAAATGGTAAAGTGTTGAATGTTGTAAAAACAAATTTCCTTGGACCAAATACAAACTGATAAATTATGAAATTCAACTGGGGTTGGGGTATCTTGATCTTTCTCGTGATCTTCATGAGTTTTATGCTGAACATGGTTTACCGTTGCACCCAACAGCGCGTAGATCTTGTGAGTGAAAAATATTATGAAAATGAATTGAAATATCAGCAGCGAATTGATATGGAAAAGAATACTGCTGCTCTGGAAAAGAACCTAAAAATTGTCAGGGAGAGTGAAAAGGTTCAACTTGAATTTCCGGTAAGCGGAGGTTCACGTTCAGGAAGGATTACTTTTTTTAAACCAGATGATGCCCGGCAGGATTTTGTTGTCCCTGTTTCAGGAAGTGACGGGAATTTTCAGGAAGTGAATACCTCAAAAATGAAAAAAGGATGGTGGAATGTCCAGGTTCAGTGGAGCCAGGATGGACAACCATTTTATTCAGAACAAAAGATACTAATTGATTAGATCATGTGGTTGTATTCTGCATTTTTAGTCGGTTTTCTTGGCAGCTTTCACTGCGCGGGCATGTGTGGTCCTATTGCTCTGGCCCTGCCGCTTGATAAAAAGTCGAATTGGTCATTTATCACTGGACGGTTACTTTATAATGGTGGAAGAGTATTTACTTATTCGGTTCTAGGCCTTCTTGTAGGACTAATCGGACATACAATTGCCATGGCTGGTTTTCAGAAGGTGTTGTCTATTGGAACCGGAGTGATGATTCTCCTGATCGCATTCCTGCCATACCTGATCAAACGTACGAGTCAATTCAATTCATTTCTTGTTGGATACACCACAAAAATCAAGTCTGTTTTTAAAAAACTCTTTGGCCTGAAATCGAAAAAGACTCTCTTTTTAATTGGAGCTGTAAATGGTCTTCTTCCGTGTGGGTTTGTTTATCTGGCTCTCGCCGGTGCAGCTGCAACGGGAACAATGGAGGAAGGCGTTGGCTACATGTTGCTGTTCGGACTTGGAACTGTTCCCATGATGCTAACCCTAACCATGGCAGGAAATATTTTTAGCCCTCGTACCCGTAATTTCATCCAGAAGATATCCCCACTGATTGCTATTTCAGTTGCAGTATTGCTCATAGCAAGGGGGATTACCATTGACAATCATTCATGTTGTAAACATCATTGATTGAGTCTGATTTCATTTTTTATCGGACGTAAAAATTTTCGCTGAACATAGGTCAGGGGATTCAGGGTTTGTCTTTTGTCTCAAACTGAAACATGCACCTTTTAGTGTTGAAGAGGTATCAAATTTCTTCTTATCTTCGTTATTCCTGAATTCAGTATTCTTCAGCATCTGATTATGAATCACGAATTAAATATTTCCATTGCTATTCTGATGCTTAGGCTGGTTACCGGCATTCTGTTTTTCTTTCAGGGTTATGATAAGATATTTAATATAAAAATTGAAGGTGTCGTTCGTACGTTTAGTGACACAATGAAGTCAACATGGATTCCCTTAATACTTTTGCGACCTCTCGTTTATATTAGTTCCTACATCGAAATGATTTGTGGAGCTTTGTTGTGTTTTGGGTTATTTCGTGAATACAGCTTGTTTATCCTTGCCGCTGACATGGTGTTTGTCGCCTTTGCATTCAGTTCAATAAAAGCGATGTGGGACATGCATTTTTACCTGCCACGTATTATTTTTTTAGCAGCACTGTTACTTCTTCCTCCGGAAATGGATCGGTGGTCTCTTGATCACTTTCTTTTTAATTAAAAAGTCATTTAGGCTTTCAAAAGAGCTTCTCATATCTGAGATCGGGGTTTGATATGAAATAAAAAAGCCAGGCTCAATGCCCGGCTTTTGAATGTTTTTTTTTAGAATTCCCTTGCCTGTCTGACAGCTTACAGGCTATCAGAACAGGAAAGGTACCAACCACATGAACACTAAAATATTTAGCTAGCTTTCAGCGGATCGTAGTTGATATCCACTGTAATCTTTGCTTCAGAAGCGACTTCAACAATTACCAAAGATGGAACCTCGATATTAAAATCGGAGAGCAGAATATTGAATTTTGAAATTCCTGTAGTAATAGCACCACCTTTTACAGTGAGTTTACCATCCGCAGTCACTTCCTTTGTTACTCCGTGAAGAGTCATATTGCCTTTCACTTTCACAGGATAAGTACCATCTTTTGTCAGGTTTACTTCTTTTATGTTGGTGATATTTCCTTTGAATACCGCTTTTGGATATTTATCGGATTCAACATAGTTTTCATTGAAATGCTCCTGCATAAGCGCCTTTTCAAAAGAGAAAGCTTTCATGAGCAATGCAAATTCCATAGCGCCTGTTGAAGCGTCAATAACGCTGGTAGCTTTTTCATTTGACCCTGCAATTTTCTCAGGAGAGGAAGGAGAGGTCGCATCGAATGTTATCTTTCCTGCTTTTGTAAAGTAACGGTTTTGTGCATAGATGCTGCCGGTACCAATAAAAAGCGCGATAATCAGGATTATTTTTTTCATGGTTATTTTGAAACGATTGGTTTAGATTTAATGATTAAGAACTTGATCCGTACTGTATATTAATTTGATTCATTGGAAATTACACAATCCACAAGAACAACATCCATTAATATTCCGGTGCAAATTCCTTTTATCTTTACTTTTTCTCCACTTTTTAATGAAGCAGCCTCGCTTTGAAAATTCTTGTCGAACTGACATCCGATACCCGCAAGGTCTCCGCCTTTTAGTGTAATATTCAGAATACCCTTTTCGTCCATTCCTTTGTCAGAAATTGTACCATTCACTTCGATTACTTTTCCGAGATACTTTGAATTCGCGGAGTTTTCATCAGCTTCGTATTCGTCTACAAGTGCAGTAGCTTCAGAAACAAAAACCGGAGTTTCATCGATAATGCTTCCATGTGGCTTGTTGAACAGATAGTATCCAAAAGCAACAGCTGCTGTTAAGAAGATGGAGACAGTCAGAAGGATCCTTTTCATATTATTTGTTTTAGTTTAAATTTTCTTAATTGGTTATCAGAAGAAACAATGCTAGAATAAACACGAGCCCGGCAAGCAAGAGATCCGTCAGAATTGGGTTGCTACTCATTTTAGATTTTGACATCGTTTTCATTTTTCCTGTTCCAATTATACCCCAAAAGTAATCGGGGAGTTTGCGGTTTCTAAGCGTAATTTGCTGAACGGGAATAAAACGATACTGAGCTGGCAACTGTGTTTAAAATGTTCCTTTTTTCAATATTTAACGGTAAAGAACCCTTGAGATTCTGTATTCAAAGTGAATCAGGTAAAGGGTATGAGTGTGATTTACAAGGTTATTAACATAAAATCATGCCAGAAAAACTATATCAATTCAGATTGGTCTGAAAACAACTAAAAAAGAGAATAGACTTTAGAGAAAATTCCAGAAATCAGGAATTATTAACAAGTAAGAAAAATGGAAGAAATTGTCAAAAAAATGAGTGTTTATGGGCTATCCAGACCCTTTTACTCCTTTCCGGCAAGCCATTCCTTAAACAATGGTGATCTTTCCGTGCTTACAATTGTATCAAGATTAATAGGAGGTTTTAAGTTGATTTTAACCCTGGATTTTGAAAAAGAGAACATTTGATCAATGGAATTGATGCTGATAATGAACTGCCTGTTGATCCTGAAAAACCGCTCCGGATCGAGCATTTCTTCCAATTTATCAAGATTGTAATCAACATGATAAGTGTGATTATCCGTTGTTCTAAGAAAGTTGATCTTCTCTTCTGTATAAAAATAGGCGATGTTTTCAGCGTCAATGGCCTTGATGTGTTCTCCAAATCTGATGAGGAAACGCTTTTTAAACTCCGGTTGAGGTTTTCTTAAGGTCTCTAAAAGCAGCCCGAAATCAGGCATTGGAGGATTGGGAGCTTTGCTGTAAATGCTTTTATACTTTTTAATCGCTTCAGCCAATTCTTCTTTTTTGATAGGCTTCAACAGGTAATCCACACTAGTTACTTTGAAAGCCTGAATGGCATATTCATCGTATGCAGTAATAAATATTACGGGTGTTTTTACTTCAGTCAGTTTGAAAATCTCAAAACTTGATCCATCCGCCAGGTGGATATCAAGGAGAATCAAATCGGGAGCTGCGTTATTATTCAACCATTCCACAGCGGATTTTACACTCACTATGATATCAAGCACCTGGGCATCCGGCTCCAATTCACTGAGAATTTTTTTTAAGCGTAACGCAGCGGGTTCTTCGTCTTCGATGATTAGAATGTTCATGATGAGGTTTCGTTTAGCAAGGGTAAAGCTACAGTAAAATGATCAGTCGCATGATCAATTTTTACCGGCAATTCAGTAAGCAATTTATACCTGCTCACAATATTTTGCAAGCCCAGACCTGTTGATTTTTCCTTTTGTATTTTCGGATTCACATTGTTGCGGATATAAAGCATGCCCTGTGAAATAAATAAGTCAATGACCAGAGATGTCTCCTTAGAAACAGAATTGTGTTTGATCGCATTTTCTGCCAGCAATTGAAGTGTCAGAGGAGGGATAAGGTAGTCGTGCCTTGAAGTTTGATCTAGATTAATATTCAGTGTCAAAGAATTGCCATACCTTTTTCTTTGAATAAAAATATAATTGTCAAGAAGATTCAATTCTTCATCGAGCTGAATCAAGTCTTTGTCCCGGTAGGTGACGATATTTCTAAAAAACTCCGAGAGTCGTTCCACATATTCAACGGCTTTAGTTGGATTGTCCTCAATCACAGTGATCAGTGTATTGAAACTGTTGAACAGGAAATGAGGATTCACCTGACTGCGAAGTGTCTCAAACTGAAATTGTATTTTTTCTTTTTGCAAACGATCTACTTTTCTCAAGCGATCTTCCCGTCGCCGGATGAGGATGTAAAAAATCAATGAAGCGGTTACAAACATCAGACTTCTGAACCACCAGCGCTGCCACAAAGGAGCGTGAATGACAAAAGAATATGCCGCTTCCGGAGAATCATTTTCCAGTGAATTCAGGCTTCCCCGTACTCTGAACCTGTATTTCCCGGGAGGGAGTTTCGGAAATGTAACAGATCGGTCATTCGTTTCCTGCCATTTGGTTGTATACCCTTCAAGTAAGTACGCATAATGAATCCGCGTTGGGTCTGAATACCAAATACTGGAAAAACTAAATCGCAAATTGTTTTCGTCATAATCAAAATTTCTTTGCTTCTCCGGATCAATATCTTCCATGAACAAAGAAATGCCTGTTATTTTGACCGATGGTTGTGGCCAGGCCCGATAGGCAAATGGCCTGTAAATTAAAACTCCCGCCTGCGCGCCTATCCAGATATTTCCAAAGCGATCCTGTGAAATGGAATTTGGATCAGGGTTCAATTCTTCGAGACCTTCTTCCGGACCGTGATAAAGTATTTTACCTGTCGCCGGATTAAGTACATCTATGCCGTTGGTATGTAATATGCAGACATTCCCATTTTTATCACATTGAATGGAAATCGGAGATGCATCACTTAATCCATTGGCTACTGAATAATTCTTAAATGTTTTACCATTATAGACGGATATACCGGCGTCGGAAGTTGCCAGCCAGATATCTCCGTTCAATCCTTCGCATACAGAATGAATTGTATTGCTGGGCAGCCCATCCTTCTTAGTAAAAAATCGTAACTGGTTATTTTCAATCATTGCCAGCCCTTGCTCATCGGTTCCCATCCAGATTCTGCCTTTTCTGTCGGGTAAGACGAAGTACACATAATTATTATTCAGAATATCAATCTCAGGTGTGGCCTCGCAAATTAAAACGGCATCATCCGATTCACCATTTTTCAGAATTTTGCATTTGACAACACCATTAAAACCGGTAATCCAGATATCGTCTCCTGTACCGTTAATGGACAGAATACTGCTGTTGTCGAGATTGTCCTGGCCATGAACTTTTTTAATCTTACCATTCGAGGGATTCAGCCTGAAAACTCCTTCTCCCATAGTTCCAATCCATATAAACCCGTAGGAATCTTCAAACAATGAAACAATGTCAGTGAGCAGTTTAGG
>CAYMMN010000139.1:0-8259 GCA_964391495.1 uncultured Flavobacteriales bacterium
CGTAAATTTAGGCGCTATTTCGTCCGGATGCGTCAACTTCCATTTTTTGTATTGCTGATCGTATTGCTGAATTCCATGGCAATGGATTCACAAGCCTTCAATATTCGCTGCATTTCTGTTGACGCAAGCGGCGCAGCAACAGTCAGTTGGGATAAAAACGGCTTGCAAGGCGCTTTTTTTCAGAAATATTACGTCTACCATTCAACTGTTGCTTCAGGACCATTTTCATTGAGCGACAGCATCTTCATTTTTAACAATACCCAATCGATCGACAATGCTGCCGCCGCAACGACCAATCTGGCGTACTATTATGTCGTCTTCAAGAGCAATAATGGCGATCCGGATCAATACACAGATACCGTTCAGGCAATTTATCTGAATGTGACTCCGAACAGTGGTTTTGCGAATCTGGTATGGAACCCGACTCATACACCGCCCATCTCCAGCAACTACGCTTATTATAAAATCTATCGGGAATATCCGGCCGGAATATTCACACTGATTGATTCGGTCAATGCATATACTGCGACTGTTCCAATGACTTATACCGATCAGATTTACATATGTCACGATACAGTGAAGTATAAAATTGAAGTGACTGATTCGAGTGGGTGTAAATCAATATCCAATTTCGATGGTGATATATTTGAAGACAGAACACCGCCAAATATTCCCATAATAGATTCAGTGAGTGTGGATGCAAATGGAAATGTTGTCGTTGCCTGGTTTGTGGGAACTCCATCCGATCTTTCTTTTTACCAGGTGCAATACAAGGATCAGACTGGAAATTTTCAACCCATTGCTTTGGTTGCCGGAATCAATAGTACATCGTATAGCAGTGTCATTCCCGCGACAACCGAATTGCAAACCATCGAAGTTGTTGCTCTGGACAGTTGTGCGAACCAAAGCGCGCAGAGTCTTCCGCATTCAACCATTTTTGCACAGGCAAATTTTGAATTGTGTACGCACGCGATCAATTTATCCTGGACTCCATACAGCTTCTGGAGCACAGCACCTACTTATGAAATTTGGGTAAGTGTCAATGGAGGAGCGGAGTCGCTTGCAGGGACAAGTTCGACAACATCTTTCAGGGATACAACACTGATTTCCGGATCAAATTTCTGTTACCGGATCCGTGCAATCGATTCCGGCGGACCAAGATCTTCTACTTCTAACAAGGTGTGTCTTGTTCCTGTTTTCCCGCCACCACCAACATTTTCATATATACGCCGCGTTACCGTAACAGGGCCAAATTCCATAAAGGTAGATGCCTATGTGGATGCAGCTGCTGCTGTAACAGGTTATGAACTTCTTCGCTCGGGTTCACCAACCGGACCTTTTGTTTCCATCGCTTCATTAACAGCAACCGGTTCGCCCTACATTTCTATTTCTGATTTTGGTGTTGATCCTGCGGTTCAGGCTTATTATTATAAAATTTCTACCATTGATTCCTGCGGATTGAGAGTTTATGATTCTCAAATCAGTAAATCGATTCTGCTTACCGGTTTTTCAAATCCGGATTATACCAACACACTCGCCTGGGATCTTTACAGTGAATGGCCAACAGGTGTTGATTATTATCATGTGTACAGAACTGTCAATGGCTTCCGTGATCCTGTTCCGATTGCAACAATTTCCAATGGAAATTTATTAATGCTTACGGATACAGTAATTGATGATTTTTACAGCGATGGAGAATTCTGTTATACCATTCAGGCAATAGAATCTCAGGGCAATCCTTATTTCTTTCTTGACTCGAGCATGTCAAATGAGATTTGCCTGCGACAGGAGCCTGTGATCTTTATTCCGAATGCATTTCATCCGGGAGGAAGTCTTAATGAATCTTTTGGACCATTTAACGGCTTCGTGGATACAAAGGAGTATTCTTTTGACATCTTTAATCGTTGGGGAGAAAATATTTATTCTACTGACAATCCCCATGCGCGGTGGGATGGATCAACACATCAGGCTCAGGCACCCGAGGGTGTGTACATCTACCAGATTAAAGCGAAGAAAGTGGATGGTTCTGAAATCCGGAAAGTAGGAGCAGTGACACTTATTCGGTAAGAAAAGGATTTGTATGTGGTTCAAAATCAGGCTTGAGTCTTTTGTTCAGAAGAACAGTTTTTAAAGTCTCCGGCTTAACGCAATTTTTGATGAAGAATCAGGAGGAATAATTGCTTTCCACGTTCATTTCAATCAAATCCTCCACTTATTTTTTTACCTTTGCGTGCAACTTTTTTTATCCCTGTCTGCACTATGAAAGTTGCTCAAGGCCGATTTCTCGGCGACGCCCTTACCTACGATGATGTACTGATTGTTCCTGCGTATTCGGAAGTACTTCCGAACGAAACGAACGTTGGTTCTTACCTGACGAAGAAAATTCGTCTCAACATTCCTATTCTTTCTGCAGCCATGGATACTGTCACCGAATCTGAAATGGCAATTGCCATTGCTCAGGAAGGTGGTATTGGTATGTTGCACAAGAACATGACAATTGATCAGCAGGCTGCTGAAGTCAGAAAGGTAAAACGCAGCGAAAGCGGTATGATCAGTAATCCCGTCACACTTCACGCGGATGCGCTTGTTCGTGAGGCTATGGAGCTGATGAAGGAATACAAAATCGGAGGGATTCCGGTTTTGGATAAAAACAATATCCTCGTCGGGATTTGTACCAACAGGGATTTGCGTTTTGTAAAAGATCTCAGTCTGCCCGTTTCAAAAATAATGACCAAAGACAACCTGATCACCACCACCGGTGTAAAGGATCTGAAGGAAGCGGAAGCTATTTTACAGCAATACAAAATCGAGAAGCTTCCAGTAATTGATAAAAAAGGAAAATTGATTGGACTGATTACTTATAAGGATATTCTGAAAGTTAAATCTCGCCCGAATGCCTGTAAAGATGAATTTGGTCGCTTGCGCGTAGGAGCTGCAATCGGTGTCACCAAAGATGCTGTTGACCGTGCCCGCGCGCTGGTTGATGCCGGAGTGGATGTAATTACTATTGATACTGCCCACGGACATTCCAAAGGCGTTGTGGATACTCTGAAACAAATAAAGAAAGCTTTTCCAAAACTCCAGGTCATCGTTGGAAATATTGCCACTGCTGATGCTGCACGTTATCTGGCTAAAGCCGGAGCCGATGCTGTGAAAGTTGGTATTGGTCCGGGTTCGATCTGTACCACAAGAGTCATTGCCGGAATCGGTGTTCCTCAGTTTACAGCCATTTACCAGGTCGCGGAAGCACTGAAAGATACTGACGTGTGTGTGATCGCCGATGGTGGGATCCGTTTCAGCGGAGACATCGCGAAAGCTATTGCAGCCGGCGCGGATACAGTCATGTTGGGATCTTTACTCGCGGGTACCGAGGAGAGTCCGGGTGAAACCATCATTTACGAAGGCAGAAAATTCAAAGGCTACCGTGGAATGGGTTCCATTGAGGCGATGCGTGAAGGTTCCAAGGACAGATATTTCCAGGCTCAAACAGATGATGTAAAGAAACTCGTACCGGAAGGAATTGTCGGCCGGGTTCCATACAAAGGACAGGTGGGTGAGGAGCTTTATCAATTGGTTGGTGGCTTGAGGGCAAGTATGGGTTATTGCGGAGCGAAAAATATCGATGAACTCCAGCGAGCTAATTTTATCCGTATTACCGCTGCCGGTGTTCAGGAAAGTCATCCTCACGATGTGGCGATTACCAAGGAAGCACCGAACTACCATCGTTGATCAACGCTTCGTTTGGTATTTTCAGGTGAGAAAATTTACTGTGGAAAATTCAGGAATTTCTGATTGAATTTTCCTTGATTGGCTGACGTGTTAAAATCAGCCTCAAAACCATTGTTTTTTATACATTTCACTGATACTTCATCAAAAAGTTCCCTAATTCTGTCAATTTTGCAATGTTTTGATAGAAACGATTGATTGCTAAATTTGCGCTCCCAAATACCTTAATCCAATATGAATAAGAACCTCTTTCTTTCTGCATTGTTATTTTTAAGTATGTCTGTGGCCGGGATTGCCCAGGATAAAACTGATCCTGTTATTCTCAACATCGCCGGCGAAAACATTCCGAAAAGCGAGTTTGAACGTGTGTTCAAAAAGAACAATACAAAGGAAACCACCTTCGATAAGAAAGCAGTAAACGAATATCTTCAGCTTTACATCAATTACAAACTCAAAGTGCGTGAAGCATTGGAGCTTGGAATGGATACTGCGAAATCTTTCGTTGATGAACTTGGTGGCTATCGCAAACAACTTGCTCAGCCTTATCTGGTGGATAAAGATGTAAGCGAAAACCTTCTGAAGGAAGCTTATGCACGTATGAAAACAGATTTACGTGCCAGCCACATCCTGATCAAATGCGATCAGAATGCTCTTCCAAAAGATACGATTGAAGCATATAACAAAGCCATGAAAGTTCGTGGTGAATTGTTGAAAGGCGCGGATTTCACAGCATCAGCGAAAAAATATTCCGACGATCCTTCCGCGAAAGACAACGGTGGTGATCTCGGATACTTCAGCGCGATGCAAATGGTTTATCCGTTTGAATCAGCAGCCTACAATACAAAGAATGGCGAAATCTCTGCTCCTGTTCGTACCCGTTTCGGTTATCACATTATCAAAGTAACGGATTCACGTCCGGCTCAGGGTGAAGTGAAAGTAGCACACATCATGGTGAAAGTTGCTGCAAACGCGAAAGAAGATGATTCTACCAAAGCAGTTCAGAAAATAAATGAAATCTACACCAAACTGAAAGCCGGTGAGAAATTCGAAGACCTCGCACGTCAGTTTTCCGATGATCAAAGCTCCGCTAAAAACGGTGGTTTGCTGCCAATGTTCGGAACAGGAAGAATGGTTCCTGAATTTGAAAAGGCTGCGTTCTCTTTAAAAACTGCCGGAGATTATTCAGAACCAGTTCGTACATCTTACGGATGGCACATTATCAAACTGATTGAGAAAAAATCTTTGGGCAGTTACGAAGAGCTTCAGGCTGACCTGAAACAAAAAGTTCAGAAAGATTCTCGTTCAGAGCTGAGCAAATCTTCCATGATTTCCAGAATCAAAGCGAAATATGGTTTCATGGAAGTTCCAAAAGCGAAAGATGAATTCATGAAAACCATTGACACCACTTTATCTTCCGGTAAATGGTCTGCCGACAACGCTGCGGCACTCAAAGGAAACATGTTCTCTCTCCGCAACAAATTCTACTCCCAAAAAGATTTCGCAACTTATGTTGCCGATCATCAAAGCAAAAGAGGAGCAGGACTCGATCCAAAAATACTGGCTTCCAACATGTATACCGATTGGGTAAATGAAAGCTGTTTGGCTTACGAAGAAACAAAACTGGATTCGCTTTATCCTGATTTCCGCAATCTCATGGGCGAATACCGTGACGGAATTTTGCTGTTTGAACTTACCGATAAAAAGGTTTGGTCAAAGGCTGTAAAAGACACAACCGGTCTCAAAGAATTCTATGAGAAGAATAAAACCAATTACATGTGGGGAGATCGTCTTGACGCAACTATTTACACTTGCGCGAATGCTGAGATTGCAAAAGAAGTCAGAAAGCAAATGAAGAAAATTGATGATGTGGATACATTGCTTGCAAAAATCAACAAGAGCTCACAATTGAATCTTCAGGTGAAATCCGCGAAGTTTGCGAAAAATGATAACGAAGTCATCGATAAAATCGAATGGAAAACCGGACTGACAAAAGACATCCCGAAAGACAATCAGGTTGTGTTTGTCGATGTAAAACAGGTTCTCCCTGCTCAGCCAAAATCACTCGATGAATCAAAAGGACTGGTAACTGCAGATTATCAAAATGCTCTTGAAAAAGAATGGATCCAGACCTTACGCGCCAAATATCCCGTTCAAATCAAGCAAGATGTTGTCGATTCCATCGCTAATAAATAATCTTATCTATGTTTAGAGAAATATGGCGTTCCTTGAAAAAGCGAGCGCCATACTTTTTTGAGTGAACATTGAATAAGCACTGGCTATCGAATTATCAGGGACGAGGGACAAGGGACGAGGGACTTTGGACTTGTGACGAAGTCCAGGTTGATCTGGAAGCAGGGAGTCGGGAGCAAGGAGTCGGGAGTACGGAGTCGGGAGTCAGTTTTTTTCTTTCAACCAACAACCAACAACCAACAACCAACATCCAACATCCAACAACCATCCACCAAACACTAAGCACCAACCACTAAGCACCAACCACCAACCACTAAGCACCAACCACTAAGCACCAACCACTAAGCACCAACCACTAAGTACTAACAACCAAAAACCAACAACCAAAAACCAACAACCATCAACCACCCCATGCGTCTCTTCATCCTATACCTCCTTTTAATCACCATGTCCGCCTGTTCCTACTTCAGGAAAAACCAGGAAGACAGGGGGAAGGATGCTATTGCCCGTGCTTATAATTATTATTTGTATCCGGATGATCTGAGAGGTGTGGTTCCGAAAGGAGCGTCCAAACAGGACAGCATCAACATCACAAAATCTTTCATTGAAAACTGGATTCGTCAGCAGGCTGTTTTGCAAAAGGCGGAGAACAATCTGAACGAGGACAAAAAGAATGTCGAGAAAAAGCTTGAAGATTACCGCAAGACGCTGATCACTTACGCCTACGAGACGGAATTGATCGCTCAGAAACTGGATACTGTTGTGGCAGACGATGAAATTGAAGAGTATTATAAAGCCAATCAAAACAACTTTGAACTCAAGGACAATATCATTAAGGTAATCTATCTTAAATTGAACAAGAAGTCCCCGAAAATGGACAAAGTGAGAAACCTCTACCGTAGCAATTCTACGAAAGATCGTGAAGCACTTGCAGAATATTGCCATCAATATGCCGTTAACTATTTTCTGGATGACCAGACCTGGCTGCTCTTTGACGATTTATTAAAGGAGATTCCAATCAAGACTTATGACAAAGAACAATTTCTGCAGAACAACAGGAATATTGAGATCGAGGATTCAAGTCATGTTTACATGGTGAGTATCAAGGGATTCATGATCAAAAACAGCACTTCTCCTTTAAGCTTTGAGAAGAACAACATCAGAAGTCTGATCATCAACCAGCGAAAACTGAAGCTCATTGAACAAATGGAACAAAAAGCATATGAGGATGCCCGAAAAAGCGGGGATGTTGAAGTCTATTGATTCCGGAACCAGTGGGTAGAACCAATTTTTAAGATTCATTAAGAACTTGTGTTACAAAATATTAGAAGGCCGGAAGGGATTCAAAAACTTTCCATTAAGCGGTATAAAAGATTAACTTTGCCATTCAACTTATAGATTCAAAATTTCTGGTGAAAAAAAATAGAATTTCTCGTTACATACTGCTTGTATTACTTTTTGCAAGTACCACTGCTTCGGCACAACAGGTAATTGATCAGGTAATGGCTGTTGTCGGTGATAAAATCCTGCTGCGTTCAGATATTGAAAAGCAATATGTCCAGTTTACGGCACAGGGAATGGAAACCGGCGAAAACACCCGCTGCCTCATTTTTGATCAGCTGCTGATGCAGAAATTGCTCCTCAACCAGGCCGACATCGATAGTGTGACTGTACCTGAATCTCAGGTGGAAGGTGAACTGGATCGCAGGATGCGTTATTACATTCGACAGATCGGTTCCGAAGAACAATTGGAAGCTTATTTTCATTCAAGCATCCGTCAGCTCAAAACTGAATTCCGTAAAATGATCCACGATCAATTGCTGGTTCAAACCATGCAATCAAAGATTACAAAGGATATCACTGCCACTCCAAACGATGTAAGGGCTTATTTTGAAAGCATTCCTTCCGACAGCCTTCCGTACATCGACGCGGAAATGGAGATTGCCCAAATCGTTCGCAATCCTCCGGTTAGTGAAGCGGAGAAAAAGGAAGTTAAAGCCCGTCTTGAAGAGTTCCGTACTAAAATCATGGCCGGTGAAGATTTCGCGGTGTACGCTGCATTGTATTCACAGGATCAGGGTTCAGCCAAAAAAGGAGGAGAGCTCGGTATGTTTGAACGCGGTACCATGGTACCAGAATTCGAAGCCGCGGCTTTTCGTCTGAAACCGGGTGAAGTATCTCCGGTGATTGAAACAAAATTTGGTTTTCACATTCTCCAGTTGATCGAACGCAGAGCGGATCAGATCAATGTCCGTCACATCCTTCTTCAGGCGAAAACAAATGACGCGGATCTTGTAAAAAGTGTTTATTTCCTCGACAGCCTTCGTGCAGAAATCAACAAGG
>CAYMMN010000140.1:0-8194 GCA_964391495.1 uncultured Flavobacteriales bacterium
ACAATGGTTCAGTGTACAATGGTTGCAAGGTCGTCAGGATAGCCGGTGGATTCTGATTTCTATACACACCAACCTGAACAGCATACAATACTTCATCAGTGGCAGATGTGCCGCCGGAGCTAACCATTTTGGATGCATCTGCTCCGTAGAATTGTCTTGCATCTTCATCCAGATTCTGCAAGTTGGAAACATTAAATTCCTGGGCAATATCCAATGTTTTTAACATAGCGATTTCTCGGGCAGCCTGCTGCGCGTAAGCTGCTCTCAACGCAGATTCTTCACCATTCAACTTCAAATAAGCTTCTCTTAAAGAGATTCTTTTTCCGTTGAAATAGGCAACAACGAATGCATCCTTGAAGCCATTTTTTCTGAGATCCTGTTTCACAAGATTTGCTGGCTCAAAGGTCTTGAACATACCCACACAATATCGGATCCAGCCCGGACGGGTGTTTTCACCTGTGACAGGTTGTAGATTCTTAAAGGTTCCATCCGGAATTGGCTTGTGGAATGCGCCAACCTGAATTTTAAACACTAGACCCTCCGGTAATGAAGGATTCATTGGAATAGGATTCTCAGCAGAATATACCGGCGCAGCACTACGACTGAAAACCTTCACAGCCATTGATGTTTTTTCTTCTTCTGTCAGGACAACAGCAGGTCCTGCAAGGATGTTCCGGATTTCTGCAACCGGACTTCCATCCGTTTGCGAAGTTGCCCCTGCTACATTTTCTGAATTCTTGTTTTCAGTACCTGAGTTGGTATTTAAGGAAGAATTATTGGCAGCAGTTTCCTGTTGCGTGATTGTATTGTTGTCAGTGATTTGCTGTGCAGGTGTTGATTGTTTTGTAGCGGAAGGAATTACCAGTTTGCTCTTTACAGATTCAAGTTGCCAAGTCAGGACTTTTACTTCTGAAGTTTTTTGCTGGGCTTCCGTAAACTTCTGCTTGGACAGTGCTTCTGTCTTTTGTGATGCTTTTCCTAACTTTTCAGCTTCCTTAAACAATTTATCTTTTTCTCCCTGATCAGATGAACGATCGGCTTTTTCAAGGAGATCCAATTGTTTCTGCTTTTGCTCTACAGCTTTTTTATTCAGGTTAATCGCTGTAGCGAAAATATTAATCGTTTCTACCTGTGCATTATTGATATCCTTTTGAATTTTGATATATCGAGGATATTCTTCTTTTGTAGTATCCAATTGTTCCTGAACCACCGGAGAAGATGTTGCCCCGGAAGTACTCCTTTCAGTTGTTGTGCCCGATGTTTTTTCCTGTGTTGTATTATTTGTTACAGGGTGCGAATCTGTGGATTGCTGTGTAACAGGCTGTCCTGACGTATTGGATTGCTGAGTCTTGCTTTCAGCTAAAATATTTTGAGTTGGATTTGTATTTCCAGTGTTTTCAGGTTTTACAGCCGGATTCGAACCTGGTTGAGTAGAAGCCGAAGTTTCGGTTTTCTTATTCGAAGTAGGTGCTTGTATAGGAACTTGATTTTTCTCGGTATTTCCTAATGCTACATTCTGAGAATTATTTTCTGAAGAAGGAACAGATTTTTCAACCCCTGTATTTTCATTTGCATTCATGCGACCGGAAGTTGTATTCTTCTGATTGTTTTCAGTTGCAACTTGTTCCGCCGACTGATTTGGTTGAGAATTATTATTTCCAGCGGTTTGTACCGGTTGATTATTGCTATCGGTATTGGATGCCGGAGCTTGTGTCAGACTTTCGGAAACTGAATTATTCTCAGCAGCATTCATTTGCCCGGAAGTTGGCTTTCCCCCTGCATTTTGAGCCGTCTTTGATTCCCGCGAAGTGTTCTGAGTACTTTGTTCTGTTGCCACTCCCCTGTTTTCATCAGCACTTCTACCAGAATTTACTCCTTGTGTAGAATTGTCCTTTGCAGTAATTGCCGGGTTTGAAACCGTTGAATTCTGATTTGATGTCTGGTTATTATTTTCCCCTGTTTTATTATCACTCACCACAGCTTGTCCATTCCTGATTTCTTCGTTGGTGTTGTTGACAGCAGGAACAGATGCGTTTTGTGCTTGTTGAGAATCAGTGGTTGTTACTGTTTTCGTTCCGGCATTTTCTTTTACAGGAGAGCTAACTGCATTTTGTTCAGAACGAGCCGCAAGTTCAGTACCACCTGAATTAGTATTATCCACATTGCCTGCACCTGAAGTTTGATTCCTTGCAGTGATCTGTTGATTATCTGCATTTGTATTTCCTCTTGTATTTGATTCTGACCCAGCCGGACTTTCTACTCTGGAAGCGTTCGATACAGAAGGTTTATTGCCTGTAGTGTTGGCTGCACCAACTGTAGATACTTGGTTTGAAGTATAAGTTTGAACTTTATTCTCAATTTCCGGATCAATGCGTTTCGCGTCTGCAAGTTGCTTTTGTGCTTCCTGCCAGTTTTGTATAGATTCACGACTGATTGAATTTGAAACTTCAATTAAGCTGTCTCTCACAGGAGAAATTTTCATCGATGCAACACGCTTCTGCAAGTTCTCTGACTGCGAAGCCAGTGAACGAGAACGAGTCATTTTATCTTCGTAACCTTTATATGCGATAACGGCTTCCGGTTTTACATCCGGAATGGCGTTGAAATCAACAGCTGTTGTACCCGATGTCCTTTCGTTTTGATTTACCGGTACACTGCTGGTACGTAATGGCGCTGTATTATTGTTTTCGTTTCGTTCAGTAGAAGGTTCATTATTAGCAGCCAGATTTTGCTGTGCATTTTTACTTTGGTTTTCAATTGCCCCTGGCTGAGTTGAACCATCCTGATTCGTTTTCACTGTTCCAGCAACCTGATTTTGATTCACCGTAGATTTCGAAGGCTGTTGTGCCGGAGCAGATGTGTTTGACTTTTTGTTCACATTTTCTGCCCCATTCAATGCAACATCTGAATTTGAAGAAACACCAGCATTCTTATTTGATACAGGAATTTGATTATTCAAATTTGAGTTATTCTGCCCTTCAGCTGTGGTAGATTTATTTGTCTGGTTCGCCTGCTCACTAATTGGAGTTTCCGTTTTGTTCCCGGAAATTTGTTGATCAGCGGACTTGTTTCCTGTTTCCCCGGGATTTTGATTTTGTGAAGTATTCTGACTTATAGTTTCGTTTCGCTTTTCACCGGAATTCACAGAAGTATTTGAAACGACCGGAGCATCGGATGTATTACTATTTTGTTTGCCTGTTGCAGTTGATAAACCTGATACATTGGATGGCTTATCATTCAATGCGATGTTATTTTCACCACTTGTATTCCCGGTATTTTGCTCCGCTACTTTATTTCCGGACCTTTCCGCCACATCCGGATTTACAATTTTACCTGAATTATTTTCCTGAGTTAAATTCGTTTGTTCCACAGAACCATTTGAATTAGTTTCTGATGGTGAAACCTGGCTTGGGCTTGTTTCAACACCTGATTTACCTTGTTCATTTGTTTGAGCAGGGCCAGAATTTTCAGTAACGGAAACTTCCTGTTGATTAGGGTTTCCTGTATCACTGACCGGAACACTTACGGTTTTCGAATTTCCTTTAACGGATTTTTGATTCTTTTTTGAAGCGTTATTTGCCAGAGTCTTGTTTTGCTCATTAATTAAAACAATCTGTTTTGCATCCTGTAATGCAAGTCTGGCTTCCGCCGAGCGTTGCGAAGAAAGTTCTTCAAGGAACGAAGCTTGTTGTACTAATTTTTCTGCTTCAGAACGGGAATCCTCAGATTGAGTCAACAATGCATTGGCCTTTTCTTCATCCTTGCCTCTTTGCTGATCAGATTCAGTTTTCAGTACAATAGATAAGCTGTCTTTTTGAGTAGCTTGAGTACGAAGTGTTTTCGCTTCTCTTTTCAGACTATCCGCTTCCATTTCCATTGAACGTGCATCATCAAAGGCAAGCTTCGCAAGTTCATCATTGCTTACATTGACATCAATTTCTTCAGCTTTTCCTTTATCTTCCAGAGTTACTTCTCTTGTACGTGTTTCTTCTTCCTGTTTCTGTTTAACTTCATCAGGAGTCATATTCTTCTCCAGGTATGGATCGTACTTTTCTTTCGGCGGCTTATTCGATGAGCTCAATTCTTCGGTTGTGTCTTCAGCCATTTCAGTGGAAAAAACTTGTGTAGATGACACAGGATTATTCACTCTTGTCTCTGTTACAGGAGAAGTGCGGGTATTTTTACTGATGGTTTCAGTGTTATTGTCAACCGGAAGTTCTGTTTCAGTTTTCGTTTCCACATTTTTTCCTGAAGGTGGAGCTACATATACAATTTCATTATCAATATGTACCGGAATCAAACCGCTTGTGTCACGTTGTGAAACATCGTATTCTTTTGATTTTGTTTCAGTCGGTACATCAGATACTGCCAATGCACCCTGATTTGAACTTGCAGTGATTGGTGTAAAGAAATTGACAAGAGTCATTTCTTCTTTTTCTTTTGATTTATTCAGCTTCACTTCCTGGCGCAAATTTGCCATTGGCATGGAAGGGATTTCAAATGTCTCGGCATGCGGAACATAGCTGCCACCTTCAACCAGAAGTGTGTATTCATGCCCTGGTTCCAATACGAGTTCATATTTACCTGTCCTTGGATCTGTACGAACCGAAGTGATGATTCCCTGATCACTGGTACGAAGCACTGTTACACGGGCGTCGCGTCTGGTAACCTGATCCAGCGAAAAATAGGTACCGGAAATAGTAACATAGTTATTGCTTACATCACCCACCTGAATTTTATTCAACTGAATTTTCCCGCTACCTGCGTCCATTGCCGAAACATAAGTGGCAAGGTCCCCTTTCATGGAAGGCAAATACAGAAAATCATCTTCTACTGTATTGATGGGAATACCCAGGTTCTGTGGTTCAGACCATCTGCCGGTATTAAAATCAAATTGAGTTTTGAAAATATCATAGCCACCAATACTATTATGTCCGCGGCTACTGAAGTAAAGGGTTCTGTTGTCTTTGTCGAGGTATGGATAATCTTCGTTCTCTACAGAGTTTACTGAAGTCCCTAAATTTTCAGGTTCACCCCACTGACCATTGGTCATCTTTCTTCTCAGATAAATATCCTTTCCACCTGTTGAATTTTTTCCATAGCTCGCGTAATAAATAATTTGTCCATCCTTACTCATGAACATGAGTGGATTTAATTGAAGGTCTTTATCAGAGCCGGTAAGGAATTGTTCTGCTGTTGGTAGTAAGCGTCCATTAGCTTCAGAAAAATCGTATGAATTGTAAAAATTTGTTCTGCTTATTTCCTGGCTGCTGAGAACCGCAACATTTCGTCTGGATTTCAGCAACTCTTCCGCATTGGTACAATTTCCTATCAATAAATCAGCTTCAAATTTTTTTGCCTTTGTCTGACCTGCATTTTTCTTCAATTGCTCAAAAGCATTTTTTGCATTCTGAAATTTACCCGCATACATGTAACCACGTCCAAGGTAATACCAGACATCCTGCTCCATGTTGGTCTGAATGGAAGCAAACTCCAAATAACCAATCGCATTGACTTTGTCTTTGCCTGCTTTAATCAGACAAACTCCGTATCGATAATTGTAAACGGGATCTTTGGGGTATAAACTCAGCAATTGAGAATAAACCGGCATGGCAGGTTCATACTCCCCAGAATTAAAAAATCGTTCTGCTTTTTTCTTCAGATCATTTTCAGAAGCAGTGTTGGTCTGTGCCGACACGCCACCTGAAAGAAGCAGAACAATAAGAAAAATCCAATACTTTTTTCCGGCAATCATTTGTTGTACAAGAATATACTTAGACTATTATTATTTATACTCGAAAAGACCCGTTTAGTTTCTGGTAAAACTTGTTTTTCAGAAAGAAAACGTGGATTTTTAATAGCCCGATGCCATTTTTAAACAACTAATGATGTTTCTTTTTTAACCTGGCGACGAAAAGAGTATCTGCTCCAATTGCTGATCCCTCCAAATATTCAGAAGAAATTAATGAAAAGCCCAAATTTTTCTCAAAAAACTGAATGTTGCCTTCATTTTCTTTCTCAAAAATGGAACAGGTGATAAAAACCAGTGTGCCAGAATTTTTTAGGGAAAGTGTAAGATTTGAGACAATTTTTCGCTGCAGAGGGACAAAGTGTTTTGAGATCAATTCCTGATTAAAACTTTTGAGGTTCTCAGGAGTTCTGGTCCAGGTTCCCGAGCCGGTGCAAGGAACATCAGCAATAATTCCATCGAATAAATCTTTAGATGAGCTGCCGGTGGTGTGCAAAAGATCGAGCAATTCGACTCGAAATCCTCCGATCCCTGCCTTAGCCATTCGAAGTTTCAGATTCATCAGAATTGATTCTCTGTTATCGGTCGACAACAGGTCTACTCCCGGCTGAAGGTCTTTTAGCAAGAGACTTTTCCCTCCGGAAGCGGCACAGGCATCCCACCATTTTTCACCCTCCTTTGCTTCAAAAAAGCGTCCAGTCTTTTGAGAGTTCAGGTCCTGTATTTCAAACCATCCTTTCACAAAAGAAATGAGTGTGTTCAACGCAACACTATTCTGGAAACCCAATGCCAGTGGCATTGAAGGTTCAGTGATGTATGAAATTCCCTTTTCGGTTAATTCATTTTTAACGTCCTCGAGAAATTTTCTTCGAACACGAATCCACACAAAAGGTTGTTTCAGGAAGGATAAATAAAAATCGTCCTTTTGAATACGTGGAGATATTTCTAAGGAAAAAGGAAAGATCTCTTCTAATTTAAATTCCGGAAAAATATTCCTGACAACCTCAATCTTTTCCTCAAGTGTTTTACCGGGATCTTGCCCATTTAATCCGGAAACTTTTGAGAGCAAATAGTCCAGCGAAGGATAAGAATTTGTGCTGCATAAAAAATTTGCAGTGGCCAGTCGGCTAAGAAAATCAGCCTCGGGAATAGCATTGCCCAGTCTGAAAAAATTGAACATCCATTCCCGGGTTTCCCTGCGATCCCTTCCTCCCATGTTTCTGTTTTGGGCGAAATAGGCCTTCAGGTAACGAGCTAATGGTTCCTCATGGCGATATTCCTGCAATAACTGTTCAACTTTTCTGATTCTTGCTTCTTCCCTCATGGTACAAAGAACGCAATACAATTCATAAGTGAAAAAGGAATTTTTATCCGCTGCAATCTTATTACTTTTGAACATTCGAATACTCAATCACTTTCATCCGATGAAAATTTCAAGAGTGCACTTTCTGCTGTTTGCACTAATTGCCAGCATACATTGTTCTTGCAGTCAACAGGACAGGAAAAAGACTGAAACGGCGACAAATCAAGAGGTAAAAATCCAAAAAGATAATTTCAAAACTGATTCAGTTTATGCCTCAGCATTGAGTTCAGACGGGATGCAGCATTTTTCAGTTTATCTGCCTGCCGGTTGGAAACCTGAATTGCATTTTCCTGTAATGATTTTCTTTGATCCACATGCGGATGGCTCTTACCCTGTGCTCAAATACAAAGGACTTGCTTCAAAATTCAATTTCGTCCTGATGGGTTCGAATGACGCGGAGAATGGGATGAATTTCGAACAGACAAATGCCATTGCCGGCAAACTCATCAATGAGGCAATTCTCCGTTTTTCATGCGATTCAAAACGAATAACCTTGTCTGGGTTTAGTGGTGGTGCAAAAGCAGCATTGGCAGCAGCGAGTACACATCCTGAAGTATCCTCAGTTTGTTATTGTGGTGCAGCATTTCCGGCTGGAAGTTTAACAAGCATTCCTCCTGCTCTGGGATTTGCCGGGTTAAAAGACATGAATTATACCGAGGTAATTGCCTTCAATAAGGCTTTGGATTCTTTGCCAATACAACATGCTGTAGAAGAATGGACAGGCAAGCATGAATGGCCAGATAGTTCATCATTCTCAGCGGCTTTTGCCTGGGCAGTATTGAAATCTTCTTCTGTGAAAAATGAAGATCAAATCAAATTTACAGAAGCCTTCATTTCCGGACTTGAGAAGAGATCAAAGAGTGCCGACATATTGCTAAGAGAAAAATCATTGATTGAATTGATCGCATTTATAAACGACAGTACAAAAAAATCAAATTACTCAAAGCAAGTTCAGAACCTGCAAACAAATGCATCTTTGTTAACAAGGATAAAACAGGAAGAAACAATTTTCGCAAAAGAAAATTATGCAAAGCAACAATATGTCCAGGCCTTTGAAGCGGCGCCACTTTCCTGGTGGGAAA
>CAYMMN010000141.1:0-8174 GCA_964391495.1 uncultured Flavobacteriales bacterium
GTACAGTATCTATCATTTGTCCACCAATAATCACCTGACCAATTGAATCCTCGAGCATCGACATAGCATTCGATGTTGACTCGAATACACGGCTCCATTGAAGTACTCCATTTGCATCAAGTTTCATAAGAAATGCAGCATAACCTCCCGGATCTTCGCTGTTTCGATTACCGGCTGCATAGACATCACCCTGCAATGAAATAAGTACATCCTGAACATACCATCCCGAATTCAATTTGTAAAGCCATTGCTGCATTCCACCTGAATCAAACAATGCTATGTAATTGCAGGTATCGCTGGATCCTGCGATTACAGACCTCCCTAAAGCATCAACTTTCATGGAAACAGGCTCAGTTCTTCCAAATATATTAACCCTGGAAGACCAATCCAGTCGAACTTGCGCTGTGCAGTCAGGTAAAGAAGAGAGTAAAAGCAATATTTGCAAAATATATTTCATAGCTTTAAAGATCAAAGATCAGTTTACACCAACTACAATGTAACCTTTAAACATAACCCCATGAGTTGAAAGAATTTCATATAAATATATACCCGGTGAAAATTCAGTATTTCGAAGCTCATAAGAAGATCCTTCAAATTTCATTTCCCCTCCTATCCTCTTCCCGCTGAGATCATAGATATAAAGAGTATTTGATTCTCCAATACCTGCTTTTTGAGGAAGATAAAATGTTGTTTGGTTTGAAAATGGATTTGGAGATACAGTTACCAGATTTTCTTTAGAAGAAATTTCATCCACACCAATTAATGCTGATAAGCTGACAACCCAAATATCCGAACCACCGTTCAAGAGCGTTACGTCATTGTCGTTCGACCATGTAGTTCCGGCAAAAAAGCTGGAACCATCCTGTGTAACTACGACATCCATGGCTTTGTCTTCCTGAGAACCACCAAAGGTTTTGCTGGAAAGTATTCCCAGATTAGAATCGAATTTATATAACCAGATATCCGTAGATCCATAATTCAGTGGTACATCTTCGTCTGAAGAGGAACTTGTAGAAAGTACAACTACACTGCTGTTGTTTTCTGTGTGAGAAAGTGATAGCAATACATCATCCTGACTTCCTCCGGAAGAAAATGAAGATTGAACGAAACCTGTTGAATCCAGTAATAATAATAAATTATCAACTCCTCCATAGTTCATAGGTACGTCAATATCAGAAGAAGAAGACGATGCTCCGATCCAGAATTTTCCACCCGGGCTCATCAGCAATTTGTTGCCGACATCATTACCGCTGCCACCATAATTTTTTGTCCATTGTAATGTTCCGGTAAGATCAAGAGAACACAACCAGATATCGCTGCCGCCATAGTTAGACAAGATATCTCCACCCGGCAGACCGGAACTTGAAAGTACGTAAATACCATTACCCGGCATGTATTTCAGGTCGGCTGGAGTTTCATCATTGAAACCGCCAATAGTTTTATCCCAAAGAATATTTCCATACGAATCCAACCTCACAACCCAAATGTCTTTCAACAATGTAGTAGTATCATATATAAAGGAAACATCACCATCAAATGAAGTGGTGTATCCTGTAAACACAAAACCACCATCCTGTAACTGGGCCGCTGCAATACCCTGATCGTCCGAGCTTCCTCCGTAACAATGCTGCCATTGAATTGCACCGGTTGAATCCAATTTTACAAGCCAACAATCCATCACAAAATTATAGGGTGTGGCATGAAAACCCTGCACATCCCCGTCGGTTGAATTCGAATAACCGCACAATAGATAACCACCATCATAACAAGGGATAACAGAATGTACATTGTCCGTATTACTTCCTCCGAGGCAGCGCCGCCAGCGCAGAATTCCATCGGAATTAAGGCAGGCAATCCATGCATCCTGATTACCATGAGAACAGGAACAGGATCCATTGTCTGAACTGGTATTTCCTGCAACGATAATTGATCCATCATCGTTGTGGAGAATGCTCACAGCTTCATCTGTACCGGTACCACCGAGACAAGTTTGCCAATTAATAGATTGGGCATCCACGTCAATAGCAACAAACAGGATGAAAAAAAAGAGAATTGAAAATTTCATCCATAAAAAATAACCTGCCTGAATTCTTTCAGACATATTTTTTAAAAGGATTATAAAGACAATATTAGTATTGACCATTTTTATCAATCCGTATAAATATTTTTTGAGGAATGGTGAGATTGCCATAACTGTTTTGTTGTGCCAGAATAACAATCCCTTCATCATCTTCATTTGCAAGGATTCCGGCAGAACCAATATGTGTTCCGATGCTCCTTCCCCACTCAATTGTATATGTATTATTCAACTTCAACAGATAAATTGAAGAGTTGAAATCGATTGTAGGATCCGGAGTCTGATTAGCGGAAAGCGGATTTGAAGAGGATGAGCCCACCATCAACACACCACCATCGCGTGTTTCAAGCATAGAAAAGCAATAATCATGATAAGCAGTTCCAAAATTTTTAGTAAAAACGATTTCGCCTCTTTCATTATATTTCCGGAGAAAAAAATCATACGTCGCAAGTCTGGTATTTGTATATCCGGAAACCAGACAACCGCCATCACTCGTTGGTATAAGATCCGTAAGGTAAAGATGGTTCAATGTTCCCAATCCATCCATTGTCACCTGAGTCGTCCACTCGTAGCAACCTATAGAATCCTCCTTTGTTAAGCGGTATAAATCCGCTCCGAACTCAATTCCCAGTAAATAAAAACCACCGTCAAAACAGGGTTTCATTTTACTTTGCTGATACCATGTGTAGTCTGATTGTGCACATTGCCAGATTTCAGCTTTACCGGCTGAATTGTAAGTACTCATACCGGAATATCCGGGAGAGTAATTTTCATACAACCCAAAATAATTTCCCTGATTGGACTGAATGAAATCCTCGTAGAAATTAGTTCCAGAATGGAAAATTGAATCCGCTACTTCACGATGTTGGATATCCCCATTAGAATTTAATTTAAGGAAAAGTTCAAATTTAACGTCATAAAGAGCATGTGACCATGTACCAAGAATGGCAAAGCCATTATCAGTGGTATTTGTATAAGCGTTGAATCCAAAATTATTGAGACCGGCTGCTTCGGATGCAACTGATTTCTGCCAACTGATCAATCCGTGGCTATCGTATTTTGTAAGCACACCGGAAGCCGGATTGAATACACTAAAGCCACCATCCTTCGTACATTTAAATTGCCCATCTTCGGTTATTACACGAAATTTATCTGCATGGCTAATCACTGTACTCTCCTTTTTACAGGCGAAGAAAAATACAGCAAAGAACAACAATGTCCGGAGAGACTTGTTCTGCATGATATTATTCCGGTATTGATTATTCTCCATTCGCCGACAAAATTTGAGAAAACATATGGACTTCATTTTTATTGCCAAAACCGACCTGATTACCACACACAAGTAAATCACCGTTACTATTTTCTGATACAGTCAATCCTTCGGATCCAAAATCATTACCGAGTAGTTTTTTCCAAAGGGTATGCCCATCTACATCAAGCTTGATCAGATAGCATCTTGAAAATACCGTTAAGTTATATTTTAATTCAATATGATAGTCACCTGAATTAGTCACTTCATTAAAAATTGCAGGTAAGGAACAGGTTGTACCAATAAGATAAACAGAACCATCCCTTCCCATATAACTGGAACGATTGTATTCATTCGCATAACCCGGCCAACGAAGAGAATCGACCACACTTCCTGAACTATCAATTCTAAAAAGAAAATAATCGAAATTATTTTCCTGAACACCGCTCCACTGATTCGCGTATCCGGAAATATAAATCAGTCCTGAAGGACTCATCTCCAGATCCTCCGGAACAATTCTCAGTTCTTCGTAAAACTGAAAAGCCGCAACAGTAGTTCGCCAGCGGAGTGCTCCGACACTGTCGGTTTTCGCAATTTCATAGGTATTACCATGACGGGTCAAGAAGAGTAAATCTCCTCCGGGAAGAGAAATTATTTTTTTATAAGAAACTACGTCGTATAAAGCTGTATGGGAAAATAGATGACCATCCGATGAAAATCTCAGGAGATAATCAGTAGAAACATCTGTATAAATTTTTTGTATGACCACAATATCTCCATGTTCATCAAAAGTCATTTCTTCAACGTGACGGCTGCCTGCAGTAAGCATTGTATCAAATGCATGTGACCAAATTACTATTCCTGAGGCATTGAGCTTAACGAGCAAACCAACAGAGTGATTATAGGTAGCTGTATCACTATAAAATTCGCCACCAAATACGCCTCCTCCATCGGGTGTTGGAGTAAAAGTATGAATAGACAGGCGAGGAAAAACGTTCTTCATTGAAATCAAATCCGTTGACCATAATTCAATTCCTTTTTCAGAAAGACGAATTGCTTTCCATGAATCCGGAGTTTGAGAAAAGTGCAGAACACCATTGTCTGAAGTAATTTTTGCCGAAGCTGACCTTGAATTGATTACATTAAATGTGGTATTGGCAAACTTCATATCCTCTTTTTTGCAGGAAGAAATGATGGCCGCTAAGCTCAAAATGACGATGAAAATAAATTGTTTCATTTGCTCTTTTTCGAAATACGGTAGGCAAGAATATACGAAATACCGCCTTTGATTTCAAGTCTGTTTATGTCGAAGTCATTATCAATATAATAGTAGTCAAACACAAGTTCCGCATTGGCGTAGCGTTGATCCGGGTTCACCATGTTTGTTTTGCAATAGAGATAGCGGGCATCCACAGAGAAAATAAAATTATCAATCCGGTAAGCGGTACCTAAACCTATCACCGGAGAAGAAATGCTGGTTTGCCGCAGTTTGTCGGCCATCAGATTTATCTTGTTAGATGCCTGGCGATATGGATCGTAATTTCCGGTAATGCTATTGTATGCTGTATAGGACAATTCAACATCAGCGGATGCACTGCGGATACTTGTCATCGAATACCCTCCGGCAACAGAAAAAAGAAACCGGTGTACAGGAAAGGAATATTTCAATATCAGCGCTCCGTCATAATTTGACATCACCTCACTGAATTGTAAATTATATTCACGTTCGCCGGTTATAGTTCGTTTGTAGGAAACTCGGGAAAAGGAAGGGTCAGCACAAATTGATAATCGTGGCATGAATTGCCATTCAAAATGTAGTCCTGTTGTAATACCAAACTGACTTGTGTACTTTTTCGTGTAGTCAGCACCATCCAGAATGGAATAAACCGTTTGAATGTGGGAAAATGGAAGCGTGAAACCTCCTTGTATACCCACAATGAATGCTGGTCTTACAATATATTTTTTGATAGCAGTGTTGTACCGAGAGACAACATCCGGATCAGTGAGCCGGTAATTGGGATTTGATTTCAGTAAACGATACACAAGCGAATCCGTAGCTGTTTCATTTTCTTTTTCAATCTGGGCTTGAATCATCAGAATAACCGCACGTTCCTTCATTGCTTTCGAAAAATTACAGGAACGTAAACCTTCTTCAAGTGTTGAAAATACCTGGTCGTAATTCCCGGCGTCAAACAGAACCTGAGCATCTTTTAACAAGGTTTCGCAATTCATCAGTTCTTTTTCGGCAGGATTGTCCTGAGAAAAGGCTGGCAGTGAAACCTGCAATAAAAAAATTAACAAAATTCTTTTCATTTGATAGAATATGAGAAATACAAATATAAAAAAATAGACAAACTATGAAGGCACCACTAAAAACCATTTTCGGGTGTAATTAATGGTATTCACCGTTTCAAAAATGCATTTTATACCTGATCTGTAAATTGCAAAACTTCATTGTTTGTCAGTCACAACCATCATTTAAGAATTCTCCACCCTTTCAATTCATTTTTTATAAAATTTCAGACGCATCACCCAAAATAAGTTTTAAGATCAGCCCTTAACTTTATTCCCTTGCAGGAAGTTGAGGGATGGTTTTTTCATAGGGAATATCCGTACCAATATAACTCAACCATTCTTTTTTACTTAAGTTTCGTTTAATCTGTCCGCTTAGCTGTTGTGAAAGTGTGGTCATACTTGTTTCCCAGAAACGCAACGTGAACTCACATGTAGCGAAAAGTTTTTCTCCCGGACCAAATACCAGATGTTTCGATTTCGCGTGATGATCACTGACAAGAATAGGTTTGCTTTCCGAATTGTCTACAGGAAAGAGACGAATAACCTCATCCGCAGAAGAAATCGCAATCAGGGAACCCGATTTGTTAAAGCACATCGCATCCACAGCGGCGTTCGACGCTTTCAGTTCACGCATTTTTTCTGTCCTGATATTGATGAGCCAGGCTTTACCATCTTTGAATCCACATGCGATCTGCTCCGCATTAACCGGATTAAAAGCCATTGCACTGCATTTTGTTGTGTGTGTAAAAATAGTCTCCGAAGAAAAACGCCCTGTTTCGAATTGAATAATCTCCCCATCTTCTGTTCCGGCAACAAGTTTGGATCCGTCAGGATTAAAACACAAACTGCGGCAAGGAGATTTAACATCAGCCTTTTGTGCAAGAACAGCGGTTGCTTTGGAAAGATCCCATAGCAAAAGCTTGTTGTTGCGTGTAGCTATTGCGAGTAGTTTATTGTCATTGGAAAACACTGCTGTACTCAATATCTGATTTGGGCCATTCAATGAAACAGAAGTTGGAGTCGCACCGGTAAGATCCCAAAGTCGTATTTCATTTTCATCCGAGCCGGTTACAAGCTTTCGCAAGTCTGAACTGAATACAGCGTTTGAATAAATTTTATTCCCGGGCAAAGTGATTTTTTTTGCCACTACTGCTGTTCTGCCATCGATTGAGAAAATCGTAATAATTCCGTTCAGAGAAACAACGCTTAATTTAGCGTCAGAAGGTGAATACGACAAAGCAATCATTTCAGATTTACCCTGAAGTATTGCATTTGAGTATTGTTTGTTCACCTGTAAATTGGCAGCATACAATCCGGAATAGATAACCGGGTCGTATTGATTTCCGCCATTCCTGGTATGAAACAAATTGGCTTGTAAAGCCAGCAAACCCGGCAATTGAAAATCAACAAATCGGTTCTGTACTTTGGATGAGAGAGACTGGGCCAGTTCAAGCATCCTTGATTTACTGAGTTGTTCAGCAAGTAATGTTGCTTTTTCCCTTTCAGCCTGAGCAATTTTATTTTGATTATCCGCAATGATGCGCTGTTCCTCTTCCTGTTTTTTTCGTTCTTCAGCAATCAGCAGATTTTGCGTTGCATTGGATGCATTTTGCAAAGCAATCAATCGTTGACGCTCTGCTTCTTTTCTGGCAGAATCAGCTTCCATTGCATTCATCTGAGCCAGACTGGCACTCTCATTTGCTTTCTTTTCGCTTTCAGCTGCAGCAGTGCGGCTTTGCTCAGCCTCATCACGTTGCGCCAATGCTTCGGCACTTTTATCCTGAGCTTTACGGGTTTGAATCATTGCCCAAAAGCTGAGAACAGAAACCACAACGAGGAATGTAGTGACAGACGCATTGGTAATGAAACGTCTGCGTCGGATTCGCTTGCGCTCAAGCGTTCGTTCATTCCTGCTTTTTTCCAGGAATTCAATTGCGGATTGGTAGTGAGTATTATATTGAGCAGCCCATGCTGCATTCGGATTATTTTTTTCTTTCCAGTCAAGCGCAACCTGCAATTCAGGATCTCTCCATAAAGCGGCTTTTCCTTCTTTGTACAATTGAGCACCTGTGCACAATCGTTGGTAAAGTGCCGCTGATTCTGCTTCTTCATTCACCCATGTATTCAATCTGTCCCAGACACGCATCAGACTCTCGTGGGAAATATCCATGACGGTTTCATCCTTAACGAGTGTATCTTCATCGGGCAAAATAAATGTGCGCCCCTTCTTTCTGAAAGGATGCAGCACAGAAATCACTTCATCACGAGTTGCCTGAGTGATGTCACACAAAGTCTTTATAGAAGAAGGACGTCTTACACCGCGGTTATCAGCCGCTTTCATAGTCAGACATTTCAGAACCTGTACTGCAAGCTTTTGTTGTGCTTCAGATTCCAATTCAGCAAATGCTTCATCTGCATGCGCAGAAAGCGCAAGTGACATCCCACCCGTCATTTCGTAATGCCGGAGGTCCATTGGTTCTCCCTCATTTGCTATTGCTTTCCATGTATCCCAGGAACGCATCAGCGCATGCTGAAGAATAGGCAATTGGTCAG
>CAYMMN010000142.1:0-8150 GCA_964391495.1 uncultured Flavobacteriales bacterium
ATTCCCAACGATCGCATTGAATAGTTTGGGAACGCTTTCAGCTGTTTTCTTTATCATCGGACTTATTTCTGCCGCATATCCAAGTGCCGATGGAGCGCTTACAGCTCTGACCGCCTCATTTTGTATCGACTTTCTGGGAATAAAAAAGCGGGGCTGGACTGAAGAGAAACAGAAACAAACACGGTACATGGTTCATATCAGTTTCGCTGTTTTACTGCTTGTTGTGATCGTGATTTTCCGAATGATCAACAACGAAGCGGTCATCAAGGAGCTTTTCACGGTTGCAGGATATACCTATGGACCGTTACTGGGTTTATATGCCTTCGGTTTGTTTTCAAAAGCCCAGGTAAAAGACAAGCTGGTACCGCTGATTTGTCTGATTTCTCCTGTATTTTGTTATGTGCTGAATGCTTACAGCGAGGTTTGGTTCAACGGCTACAAGTTCGGTTTTGAGCTGCTGATCCTCAATGGACTTGCGACCTATACCGGACTTGTTCTGATCCGGAACAAGACCGCAATTGTCCTTTAAATGTTGAAAACCTTGTTCATTCACTAAGCCTGTCACGGGGCGACCGGACTGGGTTTGCACTATTTTTGCTGAATGGAGCCGACTATGTTACGGAAGAAGATACTATTATTTATTGCCGGGATTTGCCTCCCGATATTCAGCCACGCTTTTAGTCCTGTTGATTCGATTGGAGTAGAAACCATCAAGGGAGCAAAATTTATCCGCTACCAGGTTGGTGAAGGAGATGGCTGGTATTCTATTGCAAAAAAATATGGTATCTCTTATTCGGAACTCCGTCTCGCCAACAAAGACCGCGATGATAAATTGCTCAAAGGACAGGTGCTGCTGATTCCCGCTAAAGCAAAACCGACGGATCCAAGATTCCAGAAAAATTTTCAGGACAAAGCAAATCAGACCATTTCATCCAACGCAAAAAATTCCCGCGTAACACATAAAGTTGAAAAATCGGAAACCCTTTTCAGTATTTCCAAAAAATACAAGGTTACCGTTGATCAGATAAAAGAATGGAATAAGCTGAAAGATAATTCCATCAAATTAGGACAAGAGCTTATTGTTGGCATAAAAGAGCCGGATCAAAAAGTCGAGACTGCTGAACAACCGGAAAAGAAATCACCCGAGCCTGTAAAACACGAAACACAGGATAAAACAGAAATCGGCACAGCACCGCAGGTTATCGAGCCTAAAAAGGTGGAGACCGTTATTGTAAAAACTGTTGCGCCGGAAAAACCAAAGATGGATCCCCGCAAGGAGGACAAGAAGTATGCCTTTTCTTCCGGCAGAAAAGAAGTGA
Organism: uncultured Flavobacteriales bacterium; assembly: GCA_964391495.1. Classification (GTDB taxonomy): domain Bacteria; phylum Bacteroidota; class Bacteroidia; order AKYH767-A; family 2013-40CM-41-45; genus JADKJP01. The sequence goes on from CAYMMN010000142.1 coordinate 1,320, forward strand.
CAGAGCAGGGTGTAGCATCCTGGATCGAAGACGAAGAAATCAATCCGAATAAATATTACGCGCTTCACCGCAGCGCACCGACCGGAACGATTATAAAAATCACCAACCGGATGAACAGTCGTTCTATTTTCGTAAAAGTTGTCGGCAAACTACCTGATTCCGGCGACAACGAAGGCCTCATCATCAAAGTCTCCAAAGCCAGCGCCGAAAAACTCGGAGTCCTCGACCAACGCTTTTCAGCTGAATTGATCTACGGCGTTTCTGAGAGGTAATTTTTTCAAATTCAAAATTCAAAAGTTAAAAGTCAAAAATCTTTTGACTTTTAATCAATCTTTAGCATCGGCGTGCGAAGGCGTCCACGAGCAGCGCGGAGCTTGCATCGACCATTAAAAAGCCATTGTCCTCAAAATCGGAGCACGATGCATGGTCTGTGCTCGTGGTGTCCTTTTTTTGCATACTTTCATTTTGGACAAGTAAAAAAAAGTATGAGTGAATAACTCGTAATTCTCCAAAGTCAAATCGGATTTGAACAGCCAGAAACATTGTTCGTGCGAGGGCGTCCACGAGCAGCGCGGAGCTTGCATCGACAATTAAAAAGCCATTGTCCTCAAGATCGGAGCACGATGCAAGCTCTGTGCTCGTGGTGTCCTTTTTTTTGCATACTTTTTTTTGGACAAGCAAAAAAAAGTATGAGTAAAAAGCTCGAAACTATCCTAACTGAAACAGGAATTAAAAAAAGCAAGAACCGAATTCGTGCGAAGGATGCCTCTTTTTTTGCTTAGTTTTTTGGACAAGCAAAAAAAGTATGAGTAATAAGCTCAAAACTATTTTAACCGAAACTGGAAATAAAAAATGGACCGAATTCGTGAAAAGGCAAACCGGAATTGGACCACCCAAAAAGGAATTTCAAAACCTCAACCTCACCAAACCTCCAACTCACAATCAATTACCCATCATTCACCAAAATCCGGAATCATCACAAACCTTTTCTCCTAATTTTCTCCCTCTTTCAATTTTTCTCACAAATCTCTAACCATCGAAACATGAAAAATAATCTACTTCTCCTTGTGCTTATGAGTTTATTTTTTGCAGCAAAAGCTCAAATTTCTCTTATCACGATACCGGTTGGCACCATTGATCTTTGTTCTGCCAATTCTACTTTAATAACTGCAGAGCCTGATGGAGCAACTTCCTATAATTGGTTTAGGGCCGGATGTACTTTACAACCGGTAGCAACTGGACGGACCTTTGTCGCTGAATCGGGAGATTGGTATTGTGTTGCAACCTGGCCGGATGGTCAACAAAGTACAACAGCACCTGTGCGAGTGCGTGCATTGACGGCCTATAACAATGTGGTTATCTCCAGTAATTCAAACCCGTCATGTTCAAGCTCAGGAGTTACTCTCACAGCCGGACCGGCTTTGTGCAGTCCGGTAAATTTCTGGGATTCCTATCAATGGACTTCTATGTCGATTGATATTCCCGGTGCAACATCCAGAACCTATAATCCCTCTTCAAGCGGTCAGTATTCCTGTAGAGTAAGCAACAGCTGTGGCAACATAGAGATTTTCGGATTTCCTGTAACCATAGTTTCTCCGCTTACAACTACTGTCGTAAGCATTAATGCAGCTTGTGGCAGCCTTTCTGTTCCAAATGTAAGTACCAATGCATACCAGTGGCTCAAAAGTAATGTCGCCATTAGCGGAGCAACTACTTATCAGTATACAATCCCGGCAGGGCAGAGCGGAAGTTATTCCTGCAGGATCAGCAATGCCTGCAATACAATCACAACGGCAGCTGTGACTGCATCCGGTGTTTCAGCGCTGACAGTAACTGCAGGCAGTTCATTATCATTTTGCCAGGGTGGTTCTGTAGTTCTGACAGCCAGTTATTCTCCTTCGAATTATTCATTTCAATGGAAAAATAATGGCACAGCAATTTTGGGTGCAACAGGACAGAGCTATACAGCGACAAATTCAGGTTCCTATACTGTTACCGCAAGTTCCGCATCCTGTACTTTTACTTCATCAGCAACTGTAGTCACTGTCAATCCAATTCCGATAGTCAGTTTCTCCGGACTTTCATCAACGTATACAACTATTAGTCCGGCTTCGACTTTAACTGGCTCACCTGCAGGAGGTGTATTTTCCGGTCCGGGCATTTCAGGAAATACATTTAATCCGGCTACAGCAGGAATTGGAGGGCCATATACGATCACTTACAACTATACTAGTTCCGCAGGATGCTCGGCGAGTCAATCTCAAAGTACAACGGTCACTGCAGGATACAATTGTTCGGTTCCTCAAAGTGTAACTGTGACCAATATTACCGGCACTACTGCACGGATCAACTGGACCGGTTCATCCGCACCACAATTCAAGGTGCGTTATAGAAAAAGCGGATCATCAACTTATTCTTATAAAACATTTACCTGGGTTTCGGGAACAAATTATTATGTATTGACAGGATTAAAAAGAAATACAAATTACCAGGCAAGCATTCAGGCATTATGTACCGGTGGAAACAGCACTTATAGCACTGCTGTAAGCTTCAGAACAACTTCCGCAACAACAAGAATGGCAGCTCCTGAAAATCAAATTTCAGAGAATCAAATTGAAAGCTGGGTGATTTATCCGAATCCGGCACAAACCTATTTGTCGGTTGAAAATGTTTCAATTCGGGACAAGCAGCTAATTCCGTATGAAGTTTATGATATCACCGGACGTTTGCAACAAAACGGGTTTTTAGGAGACGGGATGGTTCATGTTTCATCATTGTCGAATGGAATCTATCTCCTGAAACTAATACTTGCAGACAAAACCGAAACAATCAGGTTTATCAAAGAATAGATCCTGATTTCAGGAAATTTTATTTCGCGAATTTCTCTTTAATCACATCCAAAAACTCCTCGTGAACAGCTGAATTCGAGGAAAGGATTTCTTTGCCAAAAAGGAAGGAATTCCCGCCTGAAAAATCGGTAACCTTTCCACCGGCTTCCTGAATCAACACAATACCACCGGCAACATCCCAGGCATTGAGTCCGTATTCGTAAAAAGATTCGAAGCGGCCACATGCAACATACGCCAGATCAGCAGCTGCTGAACCAAGTCGGCGTAGTCCGTGAGTATTCCGCATGCAATAGTCAAACACTTCCATGTATGGCCCCATGCGATCATAATTGTGATAAGGAAATCCGGTCGCGATAAGAGCCTCGCTCAATCTGTTTTCTTTTGACACATGAATGCTGTCCCCATTCATAAAGGCACCACCATTTTCCCATGCATAAAAACACTCATCAAGATTCAATTCATGTACTACACCGAGTACAAGTTTTTCTCCCTTTAACAAACCGATACTGATACAAAAGCAGGGGAGACCATGGATAAAATTTGTCGTGCCGTCAAGCGGATCAATGATCCAGTTGTACACTTCACCCTTAACACTGCTGGTTTTCTCTTCCGTGATAAATCCTGATCCGGGTAAGAGTTCAGACAAACCATCCACCAACATTCGTTCAGCGGTTTTGTCGACATAAGAAACAAGGTCGTTGTGTCCTTTCTTCTCTACGGCACTTTGCTTGAAGTTCTTTCTTTCTCCCCGAATAAAATCACCGACTTCCTGGGTAAGCTGTGTAACATTTTCGCAGAGTTCCTGGAGTTGGCTCATCGGAGATTTTAGATTTTAGATTTTAGATTGGTGATTTTAGATTTATAATGCAGCTTTAGATTTATTCTTTTTCCTCAACAAAAGAATTCCGCTTATTCCGGTTGCGACGAGGAGTAAAGAGATCAATTGTGCTTGTGTGAAGTCAATTCCTGCTACATGATATTTGGAATTCACACGGATACTTTCGATAAGGAACCGTTCAATTCCGTTGAATAAAAGATAGACGGAAAAAACGAGTCCGGGTGCGTTTAGTTTCTTGCGTATGGACCAGATCACAAAGAAAAGGAAGATACAGGCTATGCTCTCGTATAACGGAGTAGGATACACACCGTGCATGAGTTCAAAACAATGTTTGCCCTCACAACCCGGAATCTGGATCCCTTCACTGATCACATTGTGCGGATATTTGAAACTCCAGAACCAGTCAGGAAGAAAACTCATCCAGCCCGGCTTGGGAGCCATATTGATAATTCCCCAGTCCCCATCACCGGCGAGCTGACAACCGATTCGTCCGGTTCCATAAGCGAGCATCAGTCCGGGTGCTGCCGCATCACACAAGAGCAATGCAGGAATTCCTTTGCTTCGACCATACCAGATTGTCGCGATGGCACCAACGATTAAACCGCCATACATCGTGAGCCCGCTGCCACTGAAAAACATACCAGCCGGATCAGCCACGAAATCACTCCAGTATTCGAAGATGTGAAATATTTTTGCACCGATTAATCCTCCAAAAGCTGCAGCCATCGTCAGTTCTGGCACGAGCATGTATGGAGAAACAGAAATCTCCTGGTGTTTTGGTTCTTTTAATTTGCTTTTGTCTTTTTCCCTATACTTGAGGTAAGCGAATAATGCAGCACCGGCGAGACCACCGAACCAGTTTCCTTTTGTACTGAGAAGTGTTCCGGGAGGGTCGTTGAAAAATTGAGGACTCTCCATAAAGATGAAGACCAGTTTGAATCCAAGTATAAATCCAAATAGAGCATTTCCAAAAAGATCCAAAGCAGTGGCTGGTTTTCCTACTTCAATCAGCTGCTTTGAAGGAGAAAGGAAACCCTGTGATTCTTTTCGCTTCAATTCCAGTTTTAGTGTCCATGCTGCAAGCAGAAAGGAGATTGCCACAAATGTTCCAAATGTCGGGGGAAATGAAACAGTGAAATGTGTCCCGAAAAAGTCATTAATCAGATCTGAAAGGCCTGCGTACATGGTGGATGACTAGGATTAATTTGCTGCTGTAAAAGTGCGAATAGATTTGCAAACTGGAAAGTAACCTGCTGATAATAATAAAGGCAGCCGGATTTTGTCCTGCTGCCTTTAGCAAATACATGGATCTTATTGCTTTATGGATGCAAACTTAAGATGTTGAGAAAGACGTTGTTTTCAATTAAGGAATAATCGGTTGACTCTGCAATACGGTCTCCATTGATATCCGTTAATATGTAACCGGTCCCGAAAACTTGAGCTGCACTTTGAATGGTATTGAAATCCGTAGAATTGATCGCTCCATCCTGATTCACATCACCGCTTCGTATCGAGAAAGTATTATCTCCATTGTTTACCAGGTTGTTACCGTAAGCTCTTGTGATCAGATCAGTGAAATCATAACTCAATGTAGCACTATTGAAGTTCACAGGGCTGGCGCTCCATGTTTCAATTGAATTTCGATGTCGGACAATAAGCCAATGTGATGATCCGGTAAGACTGGAAGAAAAGGAAAATGTTCCGTTACCAGAGGTACTGATTACCTTTTTGTCAGTTGCCTGTATGGATGCAGGATTTGCCACATCAGCCAGAAGCAGAGTTACCGTATCACACACTGCCGGAAAACTTGTTGGATTGGCGACAGCCTGCAAAGTATTACTGCCTCTGTAAAAGCCTTCTATATATACTTTCAGTGAAAATGTAACAGGATTAATAATAAAGTTTGATTGCGAAGTAGTATTCCCACATGAATTGAACACCTTAATAGTTCCTGTGGTAGCACCGGCCGGAACTGTAGCAGTGATTTGTGTTGCTGTATTAATCACAAAACTTGCATTCACTGAATTGAACTGCACCTGACTGGCAGTTAAAAAATTCGTTCCTGTAATAACTACTGAAGTTCCCAAGACTCCGCTTGAAGGAGCAAAACTACTAATATTCGGACCAAAATTAACAGTCATGGAAATGGTATTGGAAGTCGCAGGGCTTCCTGTAGCACAGGTTGCATTGCTGGTCATAACACAATTGATCGTATTGCCATTTGCAAGTCCTGCATCAGTATAGGTGGTACTGTTGGTACCAACATTCACTCCATTTTTCTTCCATTGGTAGGATGGTGTGCTTCCGCCATTTGTTGGAACCGCAGTAAACGTTACGCTTGTTCCGGTACAAATCGTTGATGACGGACTCGCTGAAATAGAAACACTCGCGGGAAGATTTGGATTAACCGTCATGGTTATTGTATTGGAAGATGCGGGACTTCCGGAAACGCAGGTTGCATTGCTGGTCATAACGCAATTGATAGTATTTCCGTTTGCCAAAGTAGCATCGGAATAAGAAGGACTATTCGTTCCAACATTTGTTCCATTCTTTTTCCATTGATAGGAAGGAGTGGTACCACCATTTGTGGGAACAGCAGTGAAGGTTACATTGGTTCCGGAACAGATTGTTGAAGATGGACTCGCGGAAATCAATACACTGGCGGTGACATTTGCGTTAACCGTCATGGTGATAGTATTGGACGTTGCAGGACTACCGGTTGCACAGGTTGCATTACTTGTCATAATACAGGTAATCGTGTTTCCATTTGTTAATCCAGCATCCGAATATGTTGTGCTGTTTGTTCCAACATTAATCCCGTTTTTCTGCCATTGATACGCAGGAGTAGTCCCTCCATTTGTCGGAACAGCCGTAAATGTCACATTTGTTCCTGAACAAATTGTGTTAGATGGGCTCGCGGAAATCGAGACACTTGCTGGAAGATTAGGATTAACAGTCATGGTAATTGTATTCGAAGTAGCAGGACTTCCGGACACACAGGAAGCATTGCTTGTCATAATACAGGTAATAGTATTTCCATTTGCCAGGCCTGCATCCGAATATGTTGTGCTGTTTGTTCCAACATTAACCCCGTTTTTCTGCCATTGATACGCAGGAGTAGTCCCTCCATTTGTCGGAACAGCC
>CAYMMN010000143.1:0-8062 GCA_964391495.1 uncultured Flavobacteriales bacterium
CCAGCCGGTTAGAGCGTTCCGGAAAGTCGTCCGCGATTACAAAACCGGGCAACAGAAGCAGGAAGAAGAAAATTATCCGGGACATTTTTTGGCTGATGACTAGGGGAGTAATGAAGTATGGAAAGAAGTAATTAATTTGCTGTACAAACATTTCGGTTAATCAAACATGTTTGCGATCAGGGTTTCTTTGTGTCACCAAAAACAATTTCATTTGAAAGTTCATTGGTGTCGTTTTCCAGAAGAGGGAAGAATTTTCCAAGAGCATGCCCGCTCATTTCAATTCCTTTACTCAGGCCTTTCACAAAATCACCTTCTGTGAAATAATGCTGCATCTCTAATTTTATTTCATGCCAGAAATCCTTATGCACTTTTGCATTGATTCCGGCATCGCCAAGAATGGCGAAGCTTTTTGATTCGAGTGCCAGGTAAAAAAGCACGCCGTTTCGATCTTTGGTTTCATGCATTTTTAATTCTTTGAAAACATATGCGGCACGGTCCAATACATTCTTGCCGCATACGTCTTCAACGAACAGACGAATTTCACCTGAAGTGTTTTTCTCAGCTTCTGTAATCGCTTTTACGATTACATCACGTTCCGCCTGTGTAAATTTTCCGCTGGCCATCAGAATTTAACGGTTGGAGCTTTTTCAGTGCCTTTATCCGCCTCGAAATATGGACGCTCTTTAAAACCAAAAAGACTGGCAAAAATTACCCGTGGGAAACGCGCTCTACCGGTATTGTAACCTTGTGCAGCTTCATTGTACTGACGACGAGCTTCTGTGATCCGGTTTTCTGTGCCTTCTAACTGTGCCTGAAGATCAGAGAAGTTTTGAACTGCTTTCAGCTGTGGGTAATTTTCTGCAACAGCTAAAAGACGACCAAGTGCGCCACTTACCTGAGCTTGTGCTGCCTGGAATTCAGCCAGCTTTTCAGGAGTGATATTGTTTGGGTCAATTTGAATGGATGTTGCTTTTGAACGGGCTTCAGTGACTGCTTCTAAGGTGCTTTTTTCGAAATCCGCAGCACCCTTTACAGTGTTCACGAGATTCGGAATAAGATCGGAGCGACGCTGGTATTGTGTTTCTACATTTGCCCAGGCTTTGTTGACGCTTTCACGCGAACTAACCAGACCATTGTAGGATGTAATCCCGACAATCACTAGAAGTCCGAGGATAATCCAGATAAGGTATTTTTTCATTTTGGTAGTGGGGTTTATGGTTTGTCTAAGTGTGTATATTCAACAAATAAAATTACTATTTGTTATGTTGCCTTTCATTTACCGATAGAAAATTAATTTCAATTTCTGCCGGTTGAATGGCTCCTGCAAAGGTAAGACGTTTTGGGAAAGAAAATATTGTTTCTGAAAGAATGCTCAGCGCGAAACAAGATCTTTTAAAATTTTTTCAAGCTCTGTGGCCCGTTGAGTGCCAATTCGATAAGGAGTGCCTTCCCTGTCGGTAATTTCAACTGCATCATGGCCACCGGTGTAAAAGCGAATCAATCCGTTTAAATGCAAATTAAACACTGCGTTATTCAAATGATATTTACTGTATCTTTTCTTTTCGATTTTGGTGATACTCCGGAGATCAATTTTGACTTTTCGCGCAGTCCACAGACCGTCAAGCTCAATAAAGGATTTGTAAACCCGGATTTTGATGTGCAGGACAAACAGGAGAATAATGGAGATCACAATAATACCAATGCCCAATCCGAAAAAGAGATCTCCATTCCGGCCATTTGTTGTCTTCCACCAATACAAAGCAAAACAGAACAAAGCTAATGACAGCCGACGCAATAAGCTCAGTTGATTGTAGCCCAAATACTGTTTTTCCTCATACAGAGGTTTTTCTTGTTCCATGTTAAACGGAGGAATTCCGGATTTCAAATACTTTTTTTGTAGCACCGGTGACCTTATATCGGTCATCAATTCCAAGCCCTAAGATACAAACAATGTCGCCTCCCGACAAGAATACCAGACATTTCTCCTTATCAAATCGGGAAATTTTTTTATCGGTCAGAAAATCGCTCAGTTTCTTCCTGTGTCCCAAGCCCAATGGATAGAAATAATCTCCCGCTTTCCATGTTCTTAATTCCAATGGGAAATGCAGTTTACTAAAATCCAGGTATTGAATTGATGAATCTTTCGGGAAATCCAATTTCTTCGCTAAATTCTTAATATCCAAACCAATATGGCGGTTATCCAGGTTTATCCCAGGTGTTTCTTTCCCTATTTTGATACTTTCGGATTCCTTTCTGCTTCTTTTTTCAATCTTTAGTTTACCTCTGTCAATCAGTAATCGGTATTCTCCGTCAATAAAAATTTTTCCTGTCTGACCAGCCCCAATAATTGCACTTCCGGGTACTATTATACCGATTGAATGCAATAAGGAGGAAAGTATTTGTTCAGCTTCTTTTATGCGAGAAAGCTCCTTAATCCGGATTTCCCATTGATCCTTTCCTTTTTTAAGAAGAAATTGTTTTTGAATTTTACTAATGAATTCATCATATGCATTCGATGCCAATTGAAGATGATCCAGATTGGATCCCATTCTTTTGGTAAATCCCGGTTGAATTTCTGTAAGAACAGGAATAAGGTCGTGACGAATTTTGTTCCTGAGATAAACATCGCTTTGATTGGATGCATCTTCCCTCCAGTTGAGTTTATGAATCATTGCAAATTCCAGGATCTGATCTCTTCCTGCAAAAAGCAGGGGGCGAATAATTTTCCCGGAGCGAACAGGAATTCCTGTTAGTCCTTTGATTCCGGTTCCTCTCACAAGGTTGATGAAAAATGTTTCTATCGAATCATCCAGATGATGAGCTGTAGAAATGAAATCATAATTGAACTTAATTCTTATTTCTTCAAACCAGTTGTATCGGAGTTTTCTGGCAGCTTCCTGGATTGATAATTTTTCTTTATCAGCAATTGATGCGGTATTGAACTTTATTGTGTGGAAACGGACTTTGTATTTTTTTGCAAGATTTTTAACGAATAATTGATCGGCTTCTGATTCCTTTCCCCGTAAATTAAAATTGCAATGGGCAATGGCAAAATTGATTTTGGCCTCATGAAAAAGTGCTGTCATTACAACAGAATCTAATCCTCCACTCACAGCCAGTAAGACTTTGCTTTTCTGTTGAAACAGTTTTTGTTTCCTGTTATATTCAGAAAATGCGGATAAAAGTGTCATGATGTTTACAGGGTCGGGCGAATAGATTACTTAGAGCCGAAAGATAAGAAAATCGTTTGGGGATTATCAGAGAGATTGACGCAATGCTTTCATCATACCATTGGCTTTGAGCAGACATTCGGTGTATTCAAATTCCGGATCAGAGGAAATTGTAATTGCACTGCCAACCATAAAATTCAGGTAATTGTTTTTCACGTTGTATTGTACGCTCCGTATAACTACGTTGAAATCAAAATCTCCTTCAGGGTCAAAATATCCGACAGCTCCGGAATACAATCCTCGTTTTGTTGATTCAAATTCTTCAATCAGTTGCATGGCACGTATTTTCGGAGCTCCCGTCATGGATCCCATCGGAAAAGCGGCACTGAGCGCTTCCAGTCCTTTTAATCCCTCTCCTAATTCAGAACTGACAGTAGAAATCATCTGGTGCAATTGACGAAAGGTGTAGATACCAAACAATTCTTCCACTTTTACACTTCCTTTAGCGGCTGTTCGGCTCAGATCATTTCTGACAAGATCTACGATCATTACGTTTTCACTTTGTTCCTTCGGATTGTTCCGGAGTTCTTCTATTATTCTTTTGTCGTCCTCCTCATTTTGCCCTCGTTTTGCAGTGCCTTTAATCGGTTGAGAAATTATTTTATTCCCTCTCTTCGCTAAAAATCTTTCCGGACTGGCACACATTAAATAATGATCACCCAAATGATAAAAACATGAAAAGGGCATAGGGGAGACCTGATTCAGTTCATTGTAAACATGTGCGGGAGAGATGTCGCTGTTTTCAGAGAAAAATTCAACGCAGTAATTCATTTCGTAGATATCTCCGCGTTGAATGTGATTCTGAATTTTCACGACATTCGAAATGTATTGCTCTTTTGAAACCCTCGCATTTAAAACGGGTGGAGGAGTGTTTTTTTTCTCCTTATATTTTTCAGTAAGCTGTTTTATGTGTTCAATTGTCGCTGCTTCAGAATCGCTTTTTGAGTCAAATTCTACAAGGATATAATCGTCATGAAAGATCAGCACCCAGCGTGGTCGAAAAAAATGCAGTGCCGGAAATCCGATAGAGTCAGGGTTTGAAGAAGCAAGGTTCTCCAATTGATTTTTCAGGTCAAAGGTGAAGTAGCCGAAATACCAGTCTTTTTTATCCTGAAAATTCTGAAGGCTGGAAAATGAATTTTCCTGACTAATTATTTCTTCAAGACTACCAACCGCCGCGATCAATTTAAACTTCCCATAAGGATCAGAAGTCGCTTGTGAAGATTGATTGCTGTTCAGTAAAACCACGGGAGAAAATTTCCCGGCGTTCAAAAGAAAATCTTCAATGGAAAAATCTGAAGGAAGAGGGCAATGAATTGTCTGACGCATCTGCGCGTCAAAAGTAACAAGAATTACCTATATAGAATCGAAAACAGCGAATAGAATTTGTCCTGAATTGATCTCTCTGGAGATCAGGTGCAATATCCTAGAGGTTTAAATTGGTGTTGAGGTCTCCTTCAGCTGATCCATTGATTTCAAAAAATGTCCCTTGTGTTTGGATAAGCTACCACTGCAACTGTTCAATGCAGAAAGAAATTATTTCACAATGATCAAAGGAAATTGGGAAATTGAATTTTCAAAGGTAAAACGGAGGTAATAAAATCCGGCCGGAATTGATTCAGTGTTCAGACTAATTTTTTTGGTGCATTCCCCGGACAGGAAAAGTCGTCCGGTCATGTCCAAAAGGTTAAAATGAGTTATCGTTGAGGAAACTTGTTCGGATGGGCAAATTGTAATCTGTGTTGAAGCTGGATTAGGATAGACGTGAAAGTGCGATGAGTTCGTGGTATTTTGATCAATGCCGGCAGGGATATTTCCTCCTGTAAAGATCATCAGGTAGTTGCCATTCAGCGTTCGAACGACAGTCGGATCTCCACCCTGAATGTTGGTGTGCACATAGCCATTCCAAACACCTCCGTTCGGAGTAGCATTGTACCATATAGTATTGCCTCCGCAACCGTAGAATCGCATTTCGGTTGAATCCTGAATCATGTAGTTGCCGGTCCAGTTATGCATGGAATCCGACTGAATATTTTGAACAGGATTGAACTGTATCCCGCTTGGTGAAATGAAATGAAATGCCCCGTCTTGTGGAGCACCTGCAGGACTCAGGTAATGCCAGGCATGATTAAAAAATGCAACAGCAGGATCAATAAGCCTGTTTGTAGGATGATCAGCCCTGGCGCCTGGTTCGAATTCAAAATTGATTCCGTCTATGCTAACAGCAGAATAGGTGTTGATGAGAGAGTCGCCTGAAGGGCCCATTCCATTGCTGGAAGAATAATATAAACGAATACTATCGTTTGCAAAACGGACAAGTGTCGGGTCGAATGGCCTTTGAAATGTGGGTGGAAAATTGTTGATGGTAATAGGTGCCGGTGTGGTCCAGCTGAGACCATCATCGTATGAAAATTTTACAGCAACACGGTCCCAGGTAATCGCACCCACAGGTTCCCGGAACCATTGAAAAACAGAAATCAAAGTGTCGCCCTTCCAACGCATGAGGCAAGGAACGCCTGATGAATCCTGGAACATAACCGGCTGGGTAAATGTGATTCCGTCATTTGATGTACAGCTGAGCAGTGGGTGTTCCCAAGGTGGAGATCCCTGAGAAAAACTATTGTTTGCAGAGAAAACGATCAATAAAAAAAGTTGAAAAAAGATTTTCATCCTCGAAATTTTAACAGAGTGAATGCCGCTTCATCGTGATAGCTTTTCCAGCAATGCAATACTTTCAGGAGTGTCGTTCAGACTTTCAACAAGCTGAATTTTCTCTCCACCATGTTCTTTGAACAATTCATGATATTCAACACCAATTTCATAAATCGTTTCGAGGCAATCGGAAGTAAAGGCCGGTGCAAAAACGAGCATTTTTTTTACACCTTTTTTCGCCAAAGATTTTATCGTTTCATCCGAGTAAGGCTTGATCCATGGATCTCTTCCCAGTCGGGATTGAAAGCAAATGGTGTATTTCTCAGTGGAAAGTGAAAGAGCTTTGGCAAGAAGGCGGGCTGTATCAAAACACTGTGCGCGATAACAAAAGAAATTTTTTTCTGTGAGTTCAGCGCAACAATTTGAATCCCGTAAACAATGATCGAAGCTATCGGCTTTTCTCATTTGCCTTTCCGGTAAACCATGAAAAGAGAATAAGACGTGATCGTATGTTTCCGGTTGGTATTTCTTGCCAATGTTGGCAAAAGCCTGTATAAACGCCGGATGGTTGTGAAAGCTGTTGATGAATTCAATTTCAGGAACTACTTGCCACTGACTTACAATTTCCATAATCTTTTGCTGGACGGAGCCTGTACTCGCAGAAGCATATTGTGGAAATAAAGGAATGACTTTTATCTTTTTGAAAACCGGTTTTTTGAATTTCTCCAAAACGGAATGAAGTGACGGACTTTGGTAACGCATAGCAAATTCTACCTGGTAATCACTGCCTAATTTTTCCTGCAGCAATTCCTGCTGGCGCTGTGTGTAGTAGAGGAGAGGTGAACCGTTCTGATTCCAGATTTTCGCGTACAGTTTCGCGGATTTTGGAGCTCTGAAGGGAGCGATGATAAAATTTACAAGAGCGAATCGACCGGCCGGACTGATGTCAATCACCCGCGGATCACTGAGGAATTCACGTAAATATTTTCTTACATCAGGGGTAGACGGACTGTCCGGTGTTCCCAGATTTACTAACAGAATTCCTGTTTTAAGAGCTTGCATTATGATTGAACTGAATTAAATGATTTGAGATAGCTGAATTTATTTTATTGCAATCTGACTCAAATATGGATCGCCCTGTTTTCTGTTGCGGCAAGGCAGGCTTCTTTGAAAACTTCAGTGTATGTTGGATGTGCATGACTCATCCGTGCGATGTCTTCTGCTGATGCTCTGAATTCCATGGCAACAACAGCTTCGGCAATCATATCGGCAGTCCTTGGACCAATCATGTGTACACCTAAAATTTCATCTGTTTCCACGGACGCTAAAACTTTTACAAAACCATCAGTATCCATACTGGCTCTGGCTCTTCCACTGGCTTTGAAGGGGAATGATCCTGTTTTGTAAGCTGTACCTTTGGCTTTCAATTCCTCTTCGGTATATCCGACTGCTGCGACTTCCGGCCAGGTATATACTACTCCCGGAATGAGTAAATAGTTAATATGAGGTTTTTGACCCGCGAGTAATTCCGCAACAAAAATACCTTCTTCCTCTGCTTTGTGAGCAAGCATTGCGCCCTTTACAACATCTCCAATTGCATAAATGCCCGGTACAGAGGTTTGTAAATGTTCGTTGACCTCGATACGGCCTTTATCATCCAGTTTTATTCCTGCAGCATCCGGATTGAGTCCTTCGGTAAAAGGTTTTCTTCCCACGCTAAGCAAACAATAATCTCCGTCCCATGAAACAGATTTTCCCTCTTGATTTTCCGCGGTGACTTTCACTGTGCTGCCTTTTGTGGATACTGCGGTCACCTTGTGTTGCAGATAAAATTCAAAACCAATTTTGCTTAAACTCTTTTGTAATTCTTTCCCCAGTGACCTGTCCATAGTACCGATGATTGAATCGGTAAATTCAACAACCGATATTTTAGAACCAAGTCGGGCATAAACGGAACCCAATTCAAGTCCGATCACACCTCCACCGATAATGATAAGATGCTTTGGAATCTCCTTAAGGTTTAATGCTTCCGTAGAAGTGATTATTCTTTTTTTATCAGGTTCAATTCCTTTTAATGAAGCAGGTTTAGATCCTGTTGCAATGATCGCATTTTTAAATTCTAGCTTTACGGGGTCTTTGCCTTCTGCTTTAACACTTATCTTTTTCGCATTTATAAAAGA
>CAYMMN010000144.1:0-8026 GCA_964391495.1 uncultured Flavobacteriales bacterium
ATTTTCTCATAGATTCTGCAAACATAAGAAAGGAATTTCTTATTTAAATTGTTGGAGAAAAAGGGGAAGAGATACAGCTGCTGCGAATCAGATTCTAGTTGAGCAATGCACTGTTTTCATTCAGGCTTTCAAAGACCATCCGGCTGACCTGAGCAAGCACTTCAGGTAATACCTTGTTGTCAAGTCCTTTGGTCATTACAGTTAAAATATAAGGTCTGTCGCGATAATAAAAAATACCTGTTTCGTGCAATTGCTGGATTTCACCGAAAGAACGTTCTCCAAATTTCCTGGCAATCTTTAAAGATGGATCCATGTATTTGGAAAAACCTGTTTTAAATCCACTTTGTAATAATAACTGAAGTGCGTATTCAGAAGTTTCAGGTTTGAGAATGGAAGAATTATACAAGACCCTGAGAAGCCGGGAACATTCCTTTACAGTTAATTCATAATTCATCTGGGCCTTGCCCGGAACCGGCAATTCAAGATCCTTTAAAATCTTTTGATAAATAACAAAATCAACATCCCTGTTCAATAATGCAGCTGCATCATTATCTGAATAAATTATCATTTGGGCGATGAGATCTTTTACTTTATAATAATTACCGGGAACCAATACATTTCCGGTTAAAGTCTGTTCGGGAATCTCACCGAAATGCCGCATGAGAAGAATCTTTTTTTCTAAAATTGAAGGATTGCTTTCTGCCGCTTTTAGATAACATAACATTGTTACCACCTTCATAATACTTCCCGGACTGTATGTTTCAGAAGGGTTTATGCTAAACCATTTTCCATCAGACTGTTGTCGAAACATTACAGAAGCGCTTTGAATGACTCCTGCAGCTTTTTGCTGTTCAAAAAACTGATTCAACCTGGACTTTAAGTTGTCAAAACTCTGTTCTTCATTCCCAACATCCACCAGAATTACCGGTTTGGTTAATTCATAAATATTCTGACGCAGAATTTGGACAGAACAATTGTTTCTTTCAGAAACCCGTTCTACAACTTTGGATGGTTTTTGATACAGCCAAGTAAAGGCAGATCCGAAAACCAGCAAAATCAGCAACAAATAGTAAATTGGTAACTTGTAGGACAAAAATTTCATGAGTTCGCAGTTCGCTTTTGCCCCCCAGAAAAGCGAATGCTCAAAATTATTCTTTATTACTGGAGAAAGAATGAATTCTTTGAGTATTATCTTTGTTATCTCTTCAAAACAGAATTTTTCTGGTATTATAATAAGCAGGTATTTTGACCAATAACACCCAAGTCCTTGTTGATGTGGTACTTCCCTTGGCTGTGTCACAGTATTTTACTTATAAAGTTCCTGAGGAATTAATCCATGACGTTTCTATTGGGAAACGTGTCATTGTCCCTTTCGGCAAACAGAGGATTTTCGCTGCTCTCATAAGAAACATCAGGCATTCCGAAAATGAGGACCTTTCCGGACTGAAGTCGATACAGAGTATCCTGGATGAGAAAGCAATTGTTAATGAATTTCAGTTTGAACTCTGGGCATGGTTGGCGGATTATTATTTGTGTCAGGAAGGGGAGGTTATGAATGCCGCTTTACCGCCTGGACTGAAGCTGCAAAGTGAAACTAAAGTGGTACTGAATCCGGCTTTTGAATTGGATATCCAGGAACTTGAACCAATGGAGCATTTGCTTTATGAGTCCCTGCTAAGCCGCCAGGAAATGAGTATCGATGAGGTAGCCCAGGTGCTGAAGAAAAAAACTGTTCATGCCTTACTGAAAAGGATGCTCGAAAAAGGCATGATCATTTTGTCCGAAGAGATTGAAGAAAGATACAAACCAAAGAAGGAGACAAGGGTGCGATTGAGTCCTGCTTATGAAATTGATTCGGAGCTGCACAATTTATTTCTCGAATACGAACAGGACAAGCGGAAAGCCAGACAACTGGAGGCATTGATGGTTTTTCTGAAACTGCTCTATCAGAAAGAAGAAAAGGATTATGTAAAAAAACAGGATCTCCTTAAGGAGGAAAATATTTCATCTTCCGCGCTGCAAACTTTGATCAGAAATAACATTTTAAAAGAATGGGATGTCAGGATTGACCGTATTCCGGTTGCAACTGGTGATTATGTTGCTCCATATACTTTGAGTGAAGCGCAGCAAACGGCATTGATGGAAATTAAAAATTCCTACGAGCAAAAAAATGTCGCCCTCTTACACGGTGTTACTTCAAGCGGTAAAACAGAAGTTTATATTCATCTGATTGAAGAAATTATAAAATCAGGGAAACAGGTTTTATATCTGTTACCGGAAATCGCTTTGACAACACAGATTATCACCAGGCTGCGGCGTCATTTTGGTGACAGGGTAGGAGTTTATCATTCACGATATAGCAGCAATGAAAGAATCGAAGTGTGGAACCAGGTGAACAGATTCTCAGAAGAAAATGCTGAAGGATCTTATTTCAAATCTCAGATTGTTCTGGGTGCGCGTTCTGCATTATTTCTTCCTTACAGCAAATTAGGCCTTGTGATTGTGGATGAAGAACATGATTCTTCCTATAAACAAAATGATCCTGCTCCAAGATATCATGGAAGAGATACCGCTATTGTCCTGGCGAAAATTCATGGAGCCAAAGTTTTGCTCGGATCAGCAACACCCTCTCTGGAGAGCTATTACAATGCTCTCGCAGGAAGATATGGATTGGTAAATCTGAAGCAACGATTTGGTGGGGTTCACATGCCTGAAATTGTTGTAGCAGATGTAAAAGAAGCGACTCGTAAAAAGATCATGAAATCTCATTTCACGCCTGAATTAATTCAGTCAATTGATCTTGCTTTGAAAAACAAAGAACAGGTGATCCTGTTTCAAAACAGGCGTGGATTTTCCCCTTATCTGGAATGCAGACAATGCAATTGGATTCCAAACTGCAAAAATTGTTCGGTGACTTTGACTTATCACAAACAAAGTCATCAATTAAAATGTCATTATTGCGGTTATGGACAAACTGTTCCTGCATCCTGTATGCAATGTGGCGACCATCATCTTGAAGTTAAAGGTTTCGGAACTGAAAAAATAGAAGAGGAAATAGCGATCTTTTTCCCTTCCGCCAGCATCGCTCGAATGGATCTTGATGCCACACGTTCCAAGCAATCCTTTCACAGAATTATTACGGATTTCGAAGAACGACGTATTGATATTCTGGTGGGTACTCAGATGGTCACTAAAGGACTGGATTTTGATAATGTGAGTACAGTGGGGATTATCAATGCGGATCAGTTGCTGAACTTTCCTGATTTTCGCTCACACGAACGAAGTTTTCAACTGATGGCACAGGTAAGTGGACGTTCCGGACGGAAACAAAAGCAGGGTAGAGTAATTATTCAAACGCAGCTATCCAATCATTGGGTAATTCGGGATGTAGTAAGAAATGATTACGAAGCTTTTTACAAACGTGATTTATTTGAAAGACATAAATTCAATTATCCTCCGCATACACGATTGATCGAGATCATTATTCGTCATAAAGATTCTGATGTGGTTCAGGATGCAGCCGGAGTTTTTGCCACTATGTTGAGGAATAAACTCGGACAACGGGTAATTGGTCCGCACATTCCACTTGTTTCGCGAATTCGAAACCTGTACCATCGGGTGGTGATAATAAAAATTGAACGCGAAGTTTCATCAAAAGACGCGAAAAGTAAAATTCGCGAATGTATGGCCGCTTTTTATGCAAATCGTGACAATCATCCGGTGCAGATGCACGTGGATGTAGATCCGATGTGAAAAAA
Organism: uncultured Flavobacteriales bacterium; assembly: GCA_964391495.1. Lineage (GTDB taxonomy): Bacteria > Bacteroidota > Bacteroidia > AKYH767-A > 2013-40CM-41-45 > JADKJP01. The sequence goes on from CAYMMN010000144.1 coordinate 3,759, forward strand.
AAGCCATCCTTTTGAGATGGCTTTCTTTTTTATTCTCTGATCAGCTGAATAAACCCGTGCAATTCATTTCTTCGGGTTAGCATTACATAATAATAGGTTCCTTCAGAACATTCAGTTCCGTCTTTATCCAATCCATCCCAGGCAAAATCCGGATCGTTAGATTCAAATACAATTTTACCCCAACGATTGTAGATTTTAAAATAGAAACCTTCGAATGTACACAATGAATCAATGTGATATGTGTCGTTTCTGTGGTCATCATTGGGAGTAAAAACATTTGGAATTTTAAGAAGGGCTTCACAGGTTCTGTATATCACCAGTACTGAATCCGAACTTGAACAACCGTTTCCATATCCGGCTTCAACTGTGTATAGCTGAGTAGTACCAGTTGTTGTTGCATAGAAAGTTGTACTGTTCAATGGATCAGGATTTACCAGAGAAGCTGGGTTCCATGTATAGGTGTAAGTCAGGCCTCCGGGCCCAACAGTCTGAACATGCAGGGTGTCGAATTCTTCATCACTCACAATGATGGTATCTTCTAGAATGTCCACGTTCACAATAGTGGTTACCTGGATAGAATCATTGTAGGGTACTTGTACATAACAGAAATTACCACTGATCGGCATGGTAAAGCCGAGATAAAGGCGGGGAATAAAATTATCTACACTGTTGTAGGTGTGAGTAACTGTGTCCTCAGCTGTACTCGGAATTACAGTTCCATCACCAAAATCCCAGGCATATAAATTTGAATTGCTGGCCACTCCGTTAAAAGTGACAGTAAGTGGACGACATCCGGAATCGGGAATGGCAGTAAATGATCCGGTAGGACCAGGAACAACAACGAGATCAGGTTGGCGAACAGAATCCACACAGCCGAATCGGTTTGTAACAGTAAGTGCTACATCATATGATCCTGCCGGAACAGAATAGTAATTTACATAGGACGAAAGGTTGGTATTTAAATTTTGAGTGTATTCAAGATCCCATGAATACGTTCCCATGTAATTGTTGGAGTCAGAGGTAAATACAGCGTAAATCTGAGCCTGTTTGATACCGTTTGTTTCCACGCATGTATCCTGTAAAGTCCAATGGAAACTTGCGGGAGTGGTATACACAAATATGTCTTTACGAATAGAATCTATGCAATTATTATTATCGGTCGCGATTAACAGAACAGAATAAGTTCCATTGTTGGTGTAACTGTGCGTTTCAGTATTATTTGTGGATGAGGAAGTGTTTCCATCCCCGAAATTCCATGCATAGGTAACAGGATTTGCCACGTAGGTTCCCGGTGATGCATTAAAACTGATAGGAGCATTTCTACAAAGGGTATCAGCAGAGGTGGTGAATGTTGGGTCAGGCTGAGTAGGTCGAATGTAATTGAAAGCTGTGGTAGAATTCGTACATCCATTTGCATCGATGACGGTTAAAGTCACAGAATAATTTCCTGGCGTAGGATAAGGGTGGCTTGCTGTTCCGGTTAAGGTAGTATCCACCGCGCTTCCATAATTCCAAATCCATTTTACGATAGCGCTGCCTTCCGTGTGTGAAGTATCCGTGAATTGAACATTCAAAGGAGCACAACCAGTGAACGGAGAGGCCTTGAAATAGGCCGTAGGGCCAATGATGTGCACCCTTTGTGTATCCACACTTACACAGTTGTGAATATCAGTAATCGTGAGTGTGGCTGTGTAATACCCCGCATTGTTGTAATAATGAGGAGAATTAATTTGCAATGAAGTATCCTGCACCCCGGCAATTCCTTCACCGAATGTCCAGACCTGAGTATTATAATCAGTTGAACCGGTGCCTGTGAATTGAATGGTGGAAGGATGACATGCTTCAATTGTGTTGGAAGCTGCAACTGCTAATGGAGCGCGAATCTGTACAACATGAACGGAGTCAACAACACAACCGGAAACAGAACTGGTAGCGGTGAGTACTACAGTGTAATTGGTGTTTGAAGGAAAGGTGTGAGTCGGATTGGCCTGCGTTGAAGCAGCGGAACCATCACCGAAATCCCAACTGTAACTGGTAGCACCGCCACTCAGATTATTGAATGTAACAGAATATGGATTAGCACAATTGTACACAGGCGCAAAATCGGGGATAGGACCATTTACGGTAATAAGATCTGTTAAGACAATGGTATCGGGACAACCATTGTAATAAGCGATAAGTGTTACATCAAAAGGATCAGCGGTACCGGAAGTATCGATATTGTACTGATGACTCGGGTTTTGCAAAATACTGGATCCACCGTCTCCAAAATTCCATCTCCATCCGGTAATTGGCGGCGGAGCGGAAAGATCTGTGAATTGAACATTGTCTTTGAAACAAATTACCTGTGGTGTCGCGCTGAAATTTGCATTTGGTTTGGTTCCAATTTTAATGTAAGCGGTTTTGGTAAGAGTTTCAGTACATCCGGATGAAGTCGTAATGGTGAGTGTAACCGGAAAAATACCTACTGAATTAAATGTGTGCTGAATAGTTGGACTGCTACCGGATGAATGCGGTCCGGTTCCATCTGTAAAGACCCAGGTATAATCCGTGATATTTGGATCTGCCGGAGAATTTACACTTGCATTGAATGTAAATGTAGAACCTACACAACCGCTATCAGGTCTGCTAAAATCTATGACCGGTTTTACGATTGCAACGTAATTTGAAAATAGAGCACTATTGCGACAACCAAAGCCATCGGTGACCGTGAGGTTTACACTATAATAGCCAAAATTATGATAAGTGTGTGAAGGATTTTGGACAGAGGAGGAGTCCAGAGAACCACTGGAAGGATCTCCGAATATCCATGACCATGCAGTGTGGCCGGAAATTGTATCATTGAAGGAGACTGTGAATGGAGTATCACAAGCCTGATGATCGGGAGAAATGAAAGCGACTTGAGGAGGAACCCTTACACGAACAGATTGTGTAATAACATCTGTACAAGTACCAATTGAAATTGTCAGACTTACCTGATAGGTGCCTGGTCCACTGAAAACATGGAAAGGGTCGCTTTGGCCTGAGGAATTATTCACTCCACTGGAAGGATCTCCGAAATTCCAGTTATAAACACCGGTCGAACCTGTATTGCTAAAAAAGATTGTATCGTTCATACAAACGACAGTATCGGAAATGCTAAAATTTGCTACCGGTTGAGCGATTGTGACAGATTGGTTGTGTGTATCGTTACAACCAGGGACTCCCGAGGTAAGTACTATGTTATAAGTTCCGGTAGAATTGTATGTGTGAGAAGGATTCGCCAAAGTTGAAGAATTGTCTACTCCACTCGCCGGGTCTCCAAAATCCCAGGTATACGAACTTGTATTCGAAGAAGTGTTAGTAAAGCTGATCGTTGCGGGTGCCGAGCAGGAGGTGATCTGGTTGACAAAGAAATCAGCTACAGGCTGAGGGAAGACCCAAATGGTATCTTCGTTATAACTGCCATTGCATCCGTTTGCATCATTGATCGCAAGTACCGGATAATAGGTCTGGTAAGTACTACCTCCATTGGTAAATGTATGATCAACAGTACTCACTCCCGTCACCTGAGGAGTTCCGTCATTAAAGGTCCAGCTGAATTGATTTATAGCACCGTCTCCGGGTACAGAAGTATTTGTAAAAGTGATCGAGGATCCGGAACAAATGGAATCATTGGTGAGGGAATAAGATGCTGTTGGTGGAACAAATACCCGGATATAATCTGTTTTTATTTCTGTATCTGAAGTAGTGCCATTGGATACCGTAAGTGTAACGGTATACAGACCGGAGTTGGCAAAAGAGTGATTTGGATTTTGTAAAACTGAACCTCCTGTACCATCTCCAAAATCCCAGGAATATGTAGTTGGATTACCAGTAGATGTGCTGGTGAATTGTACAATTGCAGGAGGACAATCCTGAAGAATGTCAGCTGTAAAATTCGCCGTAACCTGTGCAAATGATGCAATAGTGCCGAAAAGCATACTGGCAAATACTAAATAAATCTTCCTTTGAAGTGAGGACATGAACTTGATGTTAATGAATGAAATGTGTTTTTTATCGGGTTTCAAATGTAAAATAAAATCGTGATAAAAGAAGCCCTGAAAGGCCTCATTTTAGAGATATTTCAGCTGAAATCCGGCGATTAGTATTTCCGGATGGAAGCATTAACATTTTCATGGTGAATTATGACAATTTGATAATTAACGATTCATTTCAGGATCACTGATATTTTTGATAAATCACCCGGCATACGTTCACAACTGATCTCATTGTTGAAATTTTCATCT
>CAYMMN010000145.1:0-8021 GCA_964391495.1 uncultured Flavobacteriales bacterium
CAACCCCTGGCATAATAACTCAATAACTCAATAACTGAATAGGGACGAGGGACGTTGTGACGAGGGACGAAAACCTCCGCCCAAAAAAGCCTCAAACTTCAAACTTCGAACCCGGAACCCGGAACCCGAAACCAAAAAAATGAACACCATCGTCCACATGGACCTCGATTCTTTCTTTGTCTCCGTCTCCTGCCTAGAGCATCCGAGGCTGAAGGGAAAGCCTGTACTTATCGGCGGGACCAGTGATCGCGGGGTGGTGGCCTCCTGTAGTTATGAGGCCAGGGCTTATGGTGTACATTCCGCGATGCCGATGAAGCTTGCACGCAGACTTTGTCCGGATGCCATTATCGTTCGCGGTGATTACGATCGCTACAGTTATTATTCCGATATGGTCACGGAAATTATCAGCGAACGTGTTCCGCTCTATGAGAAATCTTCCATCGATGAATTTTATATCGATCTCACAGGCATGGATCGTTTTTTTGGATGCTATAGCTGGGCAACCGAACTGCGGCACCGCATTACAAAAGAAACAGGATTGCCGATTTCATTTGGTTTATCACAGAACAAAACGGTTTCAAAAGTCGCTACCGGTGAAGCCAAACCCAACGGGCAGATGAAAATTGACTGGGGTCTGGAGAAAACATTCCTCGCGCCCTTGTCGGTCAGCAAAATTCCCATGGTAGGAGAAAAGACCTATCATCTCCTGCGCAATATGGGCGTGGAAAAAATTCATACCCTGCAACAGATGCCGGTCGAACTGATGGAAAATGTGCTGGGAGAAAACGGTATTGTGATCTGGAAGAAAGCCAACGGAATCGACAACAGTCCGGTAGAACCTTATAACGAGCGCAAATCCATTTCCACAGAAGAAACGTTCGATCAGGATACGATCGATGTAACACGCCTGAATGAATTGCTGGTAGGCATGACCGAGAAGCTCGCTTTTCAGTTGAGAACGGAAGATAAGTTAACAGCATGTGTAACCGTGAAAATCCGTTATTCGAATTTTGATACACATACCATGCAGGCGAGGATTCCGCATACATCAAGCGATCATACACTCATGTCGCGGGTGAAGGAAATTTTCGCCAAACTCTACAACCGCCGCCTGCTCGTGCGCCTCATCGGTGTGCGCTTTAGTCATCTTGTGGGCGGAGGATATCAGATCAACCTGTTTGAAGACAGCGAAGAAATGATTCGCCTGTACCAGGCCATGGACAAAATGCGCCGGCGGTTTGGAGAAGGATCCATTCAAAGAGCCGTAGGAAATGGAATGCACAGACGTACATTCAATCCGTTTACGGGAAAATAAAAACCGTAGGTGCGGGCCGGGATCAGACTGATGAGCCGAAATAACCATAAATAAATTTAAATTTCCTGAAATTCAAGAATGAAAGCTGTTAAAATCATTCGATCAGGCAAAAGCGAAAAAAAAATTGATGAAGTGAAAAGATGAACGGTTTTTATTAGATTTATACCAAATCAGCAGGCGCGTAAAGTATGCTCCTGAATTGGAAATAAATCTCAAAGACCAGAATTCTGAATGAAAAAAAATCTACTTCCGGTAATTATCAGCATTGCTTGTATTTTTTTATCGTGTTCAAGAAATACGAATACAGTACAGGAAAAGAAAACCAAAACACGTACAGGTGAGGCGGAGTCCGAAGCACGCGAACGTGTTCGATGGGAATTGAAACGCCTCAGAGATCCGGCAACCGGACGAATTCCTGGAATGATCCGGGAAAAAGAACTCGCCTACGCAGCAACATTACCGAAAGCAAATGAACATTTCTCCAATGGAAATGCTCGCACCAATGGAACCTGGGATTTTCGCGGACCATGGAATCTTGGCGGACGGACCCGCGCACTGGCCATCGATGTCAGTAATCAAAATGTGATACTTGCGGGAGGAGTGAGCGGAGGAATGTGGAGAAGTACAGATGCAGGTGCGAGTTGGTCACGTGTTTCTCCGGTCAACGGGTATCCGGGTGTGAACGCGATCTCACAGGATACACGCCCGGGTCATGAAAATACATGGTATTATTTATCCGGTGAAGCTTATGGTACATCCGCAAGTGGAGGAGGAGCATTTTATCTGGGTAACGGAATGTATAAATCAACGGATGGTGGAATCACATGGACCTCGCTTGGTAGTACTCTTTCAGGAACACCACAAACGTTTGATAATGTCTGGGATGTTACCTGGAATGTCGCTACAGATCCGGGAAATGCATCACAGTCTGTCGTATATGCTGCAGCATTTGACGCGATCTTCAAAAGTTCAAACGGTGGTTCTTCGTGGGTTAGAGTAAAAGGCGCGGGCGGATTGCAATCGACATATTCATATTTTACTGACGTAGCTGTATCACCTACCAGTGTAGCATATGCAACCCTGAGCAGTGATGGTCCGCAAAAAGGAATCTGGAGAGCAACTGGAACAACTTCCTTTGTAAATATTATTCCGACAAATTTTCCTGTCAACTATGATCGATTGGGAATTGGAATAGACCCAAACAATGAGAACTACGTGTATTTCTTTGGCCCGACACCGGGTTATGGAAAGATGAGTACAGATTTTCTCGGAGATACACTTTGGAACAGCTTGTGGAAATACGAATATGTTTCCGGAAACGGTACTGGAACAGGTGGCATCTGGACCGATCTTTCTGCAAATCTTCCTGGAAATATCGGAGTGTTTAATGGCATGAATACACAAGGTGGTTACGATGTGGTTGTAAAAGTAAAACCAGGAAATCCGAATGTTATTTTCCTGGGAGGGACAAATATTTTCCGATCCACAACTGCTTTTACTGATTCCACTCACACAGATGTCATCGGTGGATACGCGCCGGGAGCGGCTTTGCCTTTTGTGGATGAATATCCGAACCATCATCCGGATCAACATGCATTCGCCTTTCTTCCTGCTGATCCGAATATAATGTATGTTGGTTGTGATGGAGGCGTTTCACGTACAATGGATAATTCTCTCACTCCTGTAGTTTGGGAAGACATGAACAATGGTTATATCACTTCACAGTTTTATACAGTGACGGTTGACCATGGTAGTCTGAACGATATTGTGATCGGTGGCTTGCAGGACAACGGAACTTATTACACCAATTCTACAAATGCTCAGGATCCATGGGTTCATTCTTTTGATGGAGATGGTTCGTATTGCCAGATTGCTGACGGTGGATCAGTCTATTATTTCTCTAAACAGCAGGGAAAGATGGCAAAGACCACTGTGGATGCAAATGGCGCAGTGACCACCTATCGCCGTATTGATCCGATTGGCGCGGAGGGTTATCAGTTTATCAATCCATATTTACTCGATCCGAATAATAATAACATCATGTATCTCTGTGCAGGTAAATATATGTGGAGAAATGATGATTTGTCTGGTATTCCGCTGAGTAATCAGTGGGATTCCATCTCGACAAACTGGGTGCAGTTTCCGGATACATTGAATTCTGCTACCGAATCCATTTCCGCGATGGCAGTATCAAAAACTCCTGCATATCGCTTGTACTATGGAACCGACGAAGGTTCACTCTATAGAATTGATAATGCCAACACAGGAATTCCAACACGGACAGAAATTACTTCCGCGTCATTTCCTGCTACAGGAAATGTATCCTGCATCGCGATCAATCCGGATGATGCGGATAAAATCCTCGTTGTCTTTTCGAATTATTCAGTGTATAGTTTGTTTTATTCTGAAGATGGAGGTACCAATTGGAAACGTGTTGCAGGGAACCTTGAACAAAATTCAAGTGGTACAGGCAATGGACCATCTTTGCGTTGGGCAAGTATTTTACCGGTGTCGGACGGAACTGTTTATTTAGTTGCAACCAGTGTCGGATTATTTTCAACAGATACATTGATCGATAATGCTACGGTATGGTCACAGCAAAGCCCTTCAGGAATTGGTGCCGCTGTGGTTGACATGATTGATACACGTGTCACCGATGGTCTTGTTGTGGTAGCGACACATGGCAGCGGTCTTTTCTCTACTCACATTACCAGCATCAACGATTTGAATACCTCAGTTCCGAAAAGCATTGCAACACCTCAGTTGACTGTTTTCCCAAATCCTGCTTCTTCTTATGTAAATATCAATGTTCCGGTAGAGATGGAAAATAAATCCGTTCGGATTAGATTGACCGATGAATTGGGTAGAACAGTGCTTAATAAAATGATGAATGTATCCAATCAGACCTTGCAAATACCTCTCGATAAGTTTAGATCAGGATTTTACTACATTCATCTGGATTCTAATCCTTTCAGTGTTTCAGGTTCTTTTGTAAAGAACTGATTTTCGCATCTTCTACAGAAAGACGGGTGCTTTTCATCAAGATCTCTTTCTGATTTTATTTACAAAAGAAAGGATGTCAACACATCCTTTCTTTTTTTTATGTCTTTCTCTTGAAAAATAATCTTCTTCACTTTCAATCACTTTCCTGAAGATTGGTTTTTTTGTTTTTCACCGAAATAAAAATGACTATATTATAGACAATCAAAATGACGGTTACACAATCATGTACTCGCGTTTTTGGTTGTTATGACAAACGATTTCTCCTTCAGGTACCGGTCTTGTTGAAGCCGGTAGCCTGAAGCGAAATCGGAAATTGGTTGTTGGTTGTTGGTGCTACCGTTAGATTCAAAGATCTCCCCTCTGTTTATTAATCCAAAACCCGAAACCCGAAACTCGAAACCCGGAACCCGGAACCAACATGCTTTTAAACTCCCACACCTATTTCAGCTTCAAATACGGAACGCTGAGCGTGGAACAACTGCTCGCGGCGGCGCAGCGTTGTGGTGTGCGGAAATTGGTGCTCACGGATATCAATAATACCTCAGGTGTTCTGGATTTTATTCGCCTGGCCCCAAAGTATGAAGTGCAGCCGGTGGTTGGGATTGATTTCAGAATCGGAGCACGGCAATTATATATTGGTATCGCGAAAAATAACGAAGGCTTTCACGAGCTGAATGAATTCCTCACACACTGTCTGCGGAGAGGAACAAATGAAATTCCCGATATGCCGGATCTCCCTCCGCTATTACAGAACGTGCACTGGATCATTCCCTTTGAACGTGTAATCCGGACCGATTTCCCCGCGCTCTTTCCGGATCTCGCGAAGAATACATTTCATTTTTTTATCGGAGTAAAACAAAACGAACTTTCCCGCATTCGTTTTTCGGCCTGGAAAAACCGTACAAAGCGAATGGTTATTCTGCATCCTGTGACATTCAATACGCCCGGTGATTTTAATACGCATCGTTTGTTGCGCGCTGTGGCAAACAATACATTGCTGAGCAAAGTCGGAGCGGAGGAGTTGGCAAACGCGGAAGAAGTGATGATCACGGAACAGGAGCTTTGCGCACGTTATGTTGAATTTCCGGAAATCATTCGCAACACACAGGAATTACTGGAGCCTTGCGGCATCGCTTTCGATTATCACGAAAGTAAAAATAAGCGGACATTCTCCGGGAGTAAATTGCTCGATCGCGAAATTCTCCGCCGTGAAACATACAAAGGTCTCGAATACCGCTATGGAAACGGGAGCGATGAAGTACGGCAGCGTGTCGACAAGGAATTGCAGATGATCAACGAGCTGGGTTTCGCTCCGTATTTCCTGATCAATTGGGATATCGTCCGCTACGCGCAACACAAAGGATATTTTTATGTCGGCCGCGGCAGCGGTGCGAACAGCATTGTCGCGTATTGTCTGCGTATCACCGATGTGGATCCAATCGATCTCGATCTCTACTTCGAGCGTTTCATCAATCCTTTTCGCACCAATCCGCCCGATTTCGATCTCGATTTTTCCTGGAAAGATCGCGATGAGCTCACCGATTATATTTTTCGTCGTCATGGCCGCGAACATGTGGCTTTGCTCGCGACGTATTCTACATTTCAGTTCAATGCCATCGTGCGCGAGCTCGGAAAAGTTTTTGGTCTGCCCAAAGCGGAGATCGATGCCATCGCCGAAAGTCGCCGGCATCCCGATACTCCCGATCGCATTACACAGCTCATTCGTTTGTACTCGACACGCATCGTCGACTTTCCCAGTCATCTGAGCATTCATGCCGGTGGTGTACTGATCTCGGAGAAACCGGTCACCTGGTACACCGCTACCAATATGCCGCCAAAAGGTTATCCCACCACACAGTTCAGTATGCTCGAAGCGGAGGATATCGGTTTGTACAAATATGATATTCTCAGTCAGCGCGGACTGGGCCACATCAAAGACACCGTCGAAATTGTGAAACGTAACCGTGGTATCGATATCGACATTCACAACATCGCGGAGTTCAAGCAGGATGAAACGATCAAACAACTTATCCGCAACGGACGTTGCATCGGATGTTTTTATGTGGAATCTCCCGCGATGCGAATGTTGCTCAGAAAGCTTCGTGTCGATACCTATATCCAATTGGTAGCGGCGAGTTCTATCATTCGTCCGGGTGTGGCGAAATCGGGGATGATGCGTGAATACATTTTGCGCACACACGATCCCGCAAGGCGTACCTATATCCATCCGCTCATGAAAGAGCTGATGGAAGAAACCTACGGCATAATGGTTTACCAGGAAGACGTGATCAAAGTAGCGCATCACTTCGCAGGACTCTCGCTTTCGGAAGCCGATGTACTACGCAGGGGAATGTCGGGGAAGTTTCGTTCACGCGAGGAATTCGCGAAGATCCGCGATAAATTTTTTCTCTGTTGCAAAGAGAAAGGTTATCCCGAGACGATTACCGCGGAGGTGTGGCGGCAGATCGAAAGTTTCGCCGGTTATTCTTTTTCCAAAGGACATTCCGCTTCGTATGCGGTGGAGAGTTTCCAGAGCTTGTACCTCAAGGCGCATTACCCGAAGGAGTTCATGGTGGGAGTGATCAATAATTTCGGGGGATTTTACAAAACAGAGTTTTATGTGCACGAAGCCCGCATGTCGGGCGCGGTGGTGCATGCGCCATGTGTCAACAAGAGCGAATACGTGACTTCGATTCAGGGAGATGATATTTATCTTGGTTTCATTCACCTTGCGGAGCTGGAGAAAAAAGTAGCGGAACAAATTCTCGAAGACAGGGAACGCAACGGTGCCTTTGGCAGTCTGCAGGATTTTACAAAACGCGTAAGCATTGCAGTCGAACAACTCCGCATCTTGATTCGCATCGGCGCTTTTCGTTTCACGGGCCGCACGAAGAAGCAATTGCTCTGGGACATTCACATTCTCCTTGGCGCGCAGAAAAAATCAGAAGCCAAACCGGAGCTCTTTGATGTGGGCGTGAAAAATTTTCAGCTGCCCGAATTGCATCACGGCACCTTCGATGACGCGATGGATGAAATCGAAATTCTCGGCTTCCCCCTGTGTTCGCCGTTTACTTTGCTCCGCGATCCCATGACCAGCGATCTTCTCGCCGCGGATCTTCCGAAATATGTAGGGAAAGAAATCAGTATCGTCGGCTATCTGGTCACCATTAAATATACCAGCACGGTCAAACGCGAGACCATGATGTTCGGAACTTTTCTGGACCGCAATGGATTTTTTTTCGACACCACGCATTTTCCAAAAGTAGTGGAGCAGTTTCCTTTCCGGGGCCGCGGCACCTATCTCATCAAAGGAAAAGTAGACGAAGAATTCGGGTTCTGTAGTCTCACTGTCACCGCTCTCGAAAAACTCGAAACCATGAGCCGTGATGACCGGCCGGTGAAAGCCATTTCTACAGGAGAAGTAATCCGATCCTAATGAAACTTCAAATGTTTAGTTTTCCGTTATATATTTTATTAAAAAAAATCTGTGATACTCTGTGGGGCACTCTGTGCTGTGTTAAATTAATTTAATCATTTAATGCATTCCCATCATTGACAGAGAATAAACTTTTTTAATTAATTTCTTTTTTACCCACAGACACAGAGTGCCTCACAGAGTATCACTGAGTATTTAAAACCATCTTTCATCCCTTTGCGTTTCAACTTTGCGCCCTTTGCGCGAAAAAGTTCCAGCAAATTTCAT
>CAYMMN010000146.1:0-7958 GCA_964391495.1 uncultured Flavobacteriales bacterium
CTTCTTTTCCTTCTTCTACATTCCTGACTTTCGTCTGGTAATATACATTCGGCTGAACATTCAGCTCACCCAACAGGTGATAACTGCGTTCTTCAGGTTTCCACATTTTGTTGAGTTCGCTATCCGGATTGTTGTAATCCCCGAAAGTGATGGCATGTGTAGGACAAGACTGCGCACAGGCTGTCTTTACTTCACCGTCAACAAGTTTGCGGCCCTCTTTCTTTGCAGTCAGTTTTCCTTCCTGCAAACGCTGTACGCACATAGAGCATTTTTCCATAACTCCGCGTGAACGTACCACTACATCCGGATTGAGTACCATTTTCCCGAGATCATCGTTCATATGGAAATCAAACTGTGGATTATCAGAATATCTGAACCAGTTGAATCGGCGTACTTTGTACGGACAGTTGTTCGCGCAATAACGTGTTCCGACACAACGGTTGTATGTCATTTGATTGAGGCCTTCTGTACTGTGACTAGTCGCGATAACCGGACAAACAGTTTCACAAGGAGCGTGAGCACAATGCTGACACATCACAGGCTGGAATACCACACGCGGCATATCGCTTGGGTCTTCCATCTTTTTGATGTCTCCGCTTTCTCCTTCTTTCGGATCAGCGTCACTGCTGTAGTAACGGTCGATACGAATCCAGTGCATTTCACGACTACGGTTCACTTCATCTTTACCGACAACAGAAACGTTGTTCTCAGCTGTACAGGCAACGACACAGGCACCACAACCAATACAGGAATTCAAATCAATTGACATTCCCCAGTGGTGGTTTCCTGAATCAAAATCAGCCCAGAGATTCATATCTCCTGCCTTTTTCTTTACCTCTTCACCTTTACCAACCTTTACAGTGAGCATTTCCTCATCGTTTCCTGCTGCAGGATTTTTCAGCCATTCTCCGAGAGTCGTCTCTTTCACAATCGCACGTCCCATCATGGTGTGATGCGTTTGTGTAGCGGCAAGCATATAATCTTCGTCAGCGGTTTTTTGAATATCTAATCCGCTTGCGGACATATTCAGATTACCACCGTTGAAATTTGTAAAAGGATAAGCATTTACACCACGGTTGTCGGCAACCTTACCGGCAACTGTACGACCATATCCGATAGCAAGTGAAGCTGTACCAAATGCCTGTCCGGGCTGAATAACCACAGGAGCTTTTACAGTGATACTGCCAACTTTCACACTTACTACATTTCCCTGCTTCCAGCCTTTTTCACGGGCATCCTTCGGGGATACAGCGATATAGTTGTCCCAGGTAACTTTACTGATCGGATCAGGTAACTCCTGCAACCAGGGGTTGTTGGCCTGTTGACCGTTTCCTAATCCTACTTTTTCGTAAACTACGAGTTCCATTCCGCTTGCATTCATTTTGCCAATCGCGTCAGCGGCGGCATTTAGATTTGCAGCGGTTTTATAATTCTTCGCGGCTGTTGCAGGAAGTTCGAATACTCCATCCTGAAGAACTTTATTCCAGTTGCCTGAAGCCTTTGAGAAAATATTTGCAGTCCAGTAGGACGCCATGTAATCATGGAAGACAGCAGGAGACCCCGCCCAGGTCAGGAGACTTTCCTGAGCCTGACGTGTACTGAACAAAGGTGCAATGGTTGGCTGACCAAGCGAATATACTCCGGTGCGTGGTTCCGCATCGCTCCAGGATTCAAGAGCATGATGATCCGGACAAACATACTGACAGCATGAAGATGTTTCATCCGGACGATCAGAGAACGAAACGGAGAGATCCATCTTTTTCAATGATTCACCGAAAGCAGCTCCATTCGGAAGTGTATACACCGGATTGGAATTGTAAACGAAAACAGCGGAGACTTCTCCTTTATTCACTTCTTCGAGGAATGAAAGCACATCAGTATCAGAACCCTGGCGAAGCGCATTCGCGTTGTCCAGGTCGATAGTCGTACCATAGTTTTCCAGCAAAGAATTGATTCCATTCACTACATTCTGAATGGCTGTATTGTTGACACCACATACAACAAGAGACTTCCCTTTGTTTGCAAGCAGTTCTTTTGCAATTGAAGAAATTTTCTTTCCAACCTCCGCATCAATTGAAGGAGCGGAGATGGCTGCCGCACCGGTACCTGCTGCAATAGCATTGTACAAATTAGCAGCAACTGCACCTTGTTGTGATGGTTTCACCGGAATACGCTGATCCGCGTTACTACCGGTTACAGAAAGCGCTGTCTCAAACTGATAATGACGAGACATGTTTTTCTTTCCCTCATTCAGTTTACGCGTTTCAGCATACTGACGTGCATGTTCAACAGGAGAGTTCCAGTTGACAAGGAAATCGGCATCCAGTGAAACAATGACACTCGCTTTATCAAAATTATAAGTCGGGATTACGGAAAGACCAAAGCTTTCCTGATTCGCCTGACGCATTGCCGACATAGAGACGGCATCATACATCACATGTTTCGTAGTCGGATATTTTGCTGTAAAATCAGCAATAACTTTCTTCGTGGAAGGGCTGATAACAGTAGAAGAAAGGATACGGATTTTTCCACCTTTCGCAGCAATGGCAGTCAGTTTATCCAGAATGGATTTATCAACTTCGGCCCAGGTAGATGCATTTCCTCCCATAGTAGGAGTTTTCAAACGGGCACTATCGTAAAGTGATAAAATAGCAGCTTGTACACGCGCGTTAACGCCACCTTTAGTCACTGAACTAAGTGTATTTCCTTCCAGCTTGATTGGTCGGCCTTCACGTGTCTTTACGATGACGCTGCAATAGTCATAGCCATCAAAATAAGTAGATGCATACCAGTTCGCAATACCCGGAGTAATTTGCTCAGGGCGAATCAGGTAAGGAATCGTCTTGCGTACCGGGGCTTCGCAGGCTGCCAGGGAAGCGGCAGCGACACTAAATCCGAGGAACTTCAGAAAATCCCGGCGGGGCGTGGTGTTCACGTCCTGAGCTTTCTTGTCGATTGCCTTATCAAGAGGCAATTGCTCATAGAACTCGTTGTTTTTCAACCGGACGAACTCCGCATCGTTGCGAAGTTCTTCAACACCTTTCCAGTATTTTTTGCTCATTGGTGGTTAGCTAAAATTATATTGATGTGTTGGTGGAGAGTTTCTGAAGTAATCAGTTATTCCTCCAAAACATTAAAATCAGTTTTTTAATAGTGACAACGTGAACATTCCAAACCGCCGATAGTAGCGACTGTAAGTAATGAATCCGCTCCATATTTTGAGAGTAATTGCTTGTGGAAGTCGTTATAATATGCATTACCTGCCATATTCACTTTTGTAGTACGGTGACAGTTGATACACCAACCCATTGTGAGAGGTGAATACTGACCGGCAACAGTCATGCTGTCCTGAACAGGACCATGACAAGTCTGACAAGCAACTTTGCCTACAACTACGTGTTGAGCGTGATTGAAATAGGCGAGATCCGGAAGATTGTGAACACGAACCCACTGGATTGGTTGTTGGTTCGGACCGTAGGTGCCTTTATCAGGATCGTAATCCAATGCCTTATAAATTTTGGCGATTTCAGCAGTTCCTGTAGTCGGTCCTTTACGCACATATTTGTGACAGTTCATACAAACATTCGCGGAAGGTATTCCAGCTACTTTGCCGCGTTCTGCACCACTGTGGCAGTAGACACAAGGAATCTGCATTTCACCAGCGTGGAGTTTATGAGAATAAGCGATCGGTTGCTCAGGAGTATAGCCTTGTGAAATACCGATAGACATCAAAGAATACCATCCCTTTACACTTCCGTAAAGCGTGAGGAAAATCAATATTACAGCGACAAGTTTTTTATTGTTGCGGATCCAGAAACGAGTACTTTCCCAACGTGTCATTGGTGCCGGTTCAGGTGTACCCGCGTTTTGACGAACTGTACGGGCAAGTGTGTGTTGAACACGACCCAATACAACACTCAGAAGATAAAGTACAGCTGCTGCAATCAGGAGGTACAACCAAATTGGCTGAGGTTCTTCCTGTGCTACAGGAGCTCCTGGTGTGGTTCCGGGAGCAGCTGCATCCGGCTTTTGTTCTTCTGCCTTGATGTACGCAAGCATTGCCTTGATTTCCTCGTCCTTCAGGCCGAAAGAAGGCATGGCTACCTTGTTATTCTCATTGAAAATCTTGACAGCATATTCATCGCCACTCTTTACAAGAGCCTGTGAATTCCTGATCCATTTGATCAGCCATTCTTCGGAACGACGTTGACTTACCCCTTTCAGGGCAGGACCCACCATCTTCTCCTTCACGGCATGACAGGAAGTACAATTGGCTTTGAAAAGCGCTTCACCATCTTGTGCGTTTACAGAGGTGAATGAAAAGAGCGCAAGTGAAAATACAGTGACAAGGAACGTAATGTGCCTGGTAATGTAGCGGTTGCTCATGTTGTTTTTATTAGCGCGTTCTGTTAGAACGTGTAAGGCAAAAAACCAAAAGAGATGGCCAGCAGCGTGGTCATCAAATTGTCAGTTTTTTGAACGGGTGCAAATTTATTAGAAACAACATTTCTGGAAAGAATTTGTGAAAAAAAATTTAAAATCCAGTGTTTGTTGGACTTCTGATGAAGGAGAAATTTTACCTTTTAACCTCATATTGTCAAAATAATTTAACAAGGATTTTCATCATATTCTCCTCAAACTAATTGGCGAACCTATTGTATGCCATATTCATACGAATACTGAATAGAATGATTCTAAATAATTAATTATCGAAATTGATAATTCTCAATTCCGGAAATCTGGCAACAAAAATTTTTGTCATGAAAATAATTTCCCTGAATATCAGCACTATATACACTGTGGAAGGTGTCAAATTGTCTCGAAAAAAACCAAAATTTCCAACATCAGGCTTTTATCATCCTGTAAAGCAGAGGTTTACTCGGACTTGCATCATTTTCAAAGGAGGCAATTTGTAAATTGAGAAGATAAGAACCATCCCTGATTTCGTCTGGTACGTAGATCAATTCAGTGATTGTTGCTTCAGTTCTTGTGTTTTCAGGGTAATTCCAGAATTCGTGATGTGCCGACAATTTCCCTCCATCTTCCTCTTTGTCGACGGAAGGAAGATCCAGCAAGAGGTGTTCAATTCCACAATCACGAATAA
The DNA here is from genome assembly GCA_964391495.1 of uncultured Flavobacteriales bacterium. Taxonomy (GTDB): domain Bacteria; phylum Bacteroidota; class Bacteroidia; order AKYH767-A; family 2013-40CM-41-45; genus JADKJP01. The sequence continues at coordinate 5,105 of CAYMMN010000146.1, forward strand.
AAGCCGCCGCTTCATGGTGTAAATAGGCGGGATTTGTACCTGAATAATGTCTGTTGATTTTAAGTTCCGGATTCGGGCGTGTGCGAATGATCAATGCTTCCGGTCTCTTCTCTCCCAGAGCTTTTTCAATTTGATCACGTTTGATAATATGATCGTTGAAAACTGATTGAGGAGTAACGGAAATAAGTTCTGAAATAAAAAAGAAGCGACGAAGACTTTGGTTAATTGTAAATGGCTCCGCAGAAATATGACCTACACACTCTGTATGGGTGCCATTTCCATGGGGGTTAAAAAGGATATTATTGACATTACAGGAACCACCCTGTTTGACATCACCGACAAAACCACCGGCTCTGAATGGTTCTATTTGTACAGGAGGAATATAAAACGCGTTAACATTGATTTCTCCGGCTCGGAGAGGTATAGAAATGTCATGTGGTTTGGATAAATCCACTCGAAATAAATTCCCATCAATAACACAGGTAATAATCATGATCCTTGCCTGAAAAATTCAGGCAGGAAGGTACAAAAAAAAGAAAATGTCTATTTCTTGATCAGCTTTGTCACATATTGTTCTCCATCAAACAAGAGGTGAACAAAATACACGCCTTGAGAAAGATCGGACGGCAGCGACAGGCTAATTGTCCGGCTTCCCCGACTGAGAATTTCTTCGTTACTGAAGACAGTCTGTCCAATTGAATTTTCGACCTGGATCAAAAGTTTTCCCGGTTCATTGGCCTGAAGATACAAGTACGGATCGGCATTAAATGGATTGGGAGAAACAGCGATCAATTCAAAATTTTTCCCTGAATTAAACAGCACCACCACAGCTTCTGATTCGCGGGATAGACCATCGTAATCAACCTGCTTCAACTTGTAATAATTCTTTCCCTGAACAGGTTGTTCATCAACAATAGAATATTCATTTTGCTGAGAAGTAGTTCCGTGACCATCTACAAACGCAATCTTCTGATATCCAAAAACACCTGCATTTTCCCGCGCGGCATAGACTTCAAAATAATCGTTATTGATTTCAGATGAAGTTGCCCATGTACACAAGACAGAAGATTTTCCACTCTTTTCCGCTGAAAAATAAAGCAGTTCAACCGGAAGTGGAGAAGGTCCATTGCCTGCGCCTGCAAAACCACTGAATGAAGACAATCCATCGCGACGGGCTCCCTGCAAAGTTGCGGCAGAAATAGAATACATCGCCAGACCAGAATTCAAACTGATATCAGTTCCGTCGTGTGTACCAGCTGAAGTGATCCAGGCACCCTGGCCGGTACTATCCGGTACAGCCACACTGGGTCGTTTTACGAGACGCAATTCGGAACCGGTTAGTCCATCCATTGCCTGAAGATTGAATCGGTCTCCCGCACATTCTATACTATAATCCACCGGTCCTAATGCTCCCGGGAAAATGGAAGGATCTCCTGTGATGTTGGAACCATTATTTTCCTGGAAGTCCCAGTAAAAATCACCAACCATATCAATTTCATGATTCAGGCAGGTTGTTGCTGTTGCACCACCCTGATCATCAATCTCAAACGGATTACCACAACCATGTCCGGTGTTTCCAATGAACACACCATCCACAATAAAATTATTGTTGTTGTTCAGGTAGGTTCCAACCAGGTAATTATTATTCGTCGCAGAAGCGAACTGAACAAGTGATGGACAATAAAAGTAATCGCCCAGCACTCCTGTTCCGCCGGTTTGACGGAAACCCAAAGGATAGAGGTATTCGTTTTTGGTTCCTACAGTGATGATTTTCCTGTTCAGACGACCTTCAAAAAAACCATTGCGTGTATTCTGCGCTCCGATAGTCTGACGTGTTACTGCACCAGGATCATCGTTCAATATATTGATCGTCTTAAAATTTACTCCGGTATTTTCATCCGCGTCATATGTTGCTCCGTTTCTTGACAAGAGTACACCATTCGTAAAATCAAGTGCATACAGAATATTCAGATTTCCTTTCAGGATTGCTTCGTGACGATTGGATGCAACTCCTGTAGGTTGAATCTTGTTAATACGCAGACGACAAATTTGTCCGGGGAAATTACCACTCGCATTGCGTATATCCAGGATTTGTTGCTGAGTGGTGCTGGCAACATCTATCAAGCCTTCAGTAATGAGTCCACCTGCACTTGCACCCGTACAATTACAAGTTCCATTGATGCTGATATCCCCTGTAACAGTGATCGAATAAGTCGCCAGATCAATGGAGCCACTCTTTGCAGGAGTAACGTTTTGCTGAACTGTAAAATCATTTACTGTAACATTTCCACAGCCAACTCCTGCCTGAAGTAAAGGATAGTTAGGACGATTGTCTTTAATGATCACATCCGCGGTGGATGGCGGCACAGTCTCGCGGTCCCAATTGCAGGCCTCACACCATTTGTTATCCACTGAACCCATCCATGTGTATGCAGTACCGGCAATACTTCCCGGGTCAAATTCATCAGCACCGATATCAATACAGGATGGCCGGGTAAATACATCGTAGTCGTCTGTGACAGTCGGAGAAAGAGAGATTCCGGCATTCCTGACATTATAATCCGATGTATGAAGATCCGTGACAGATGTAAAGGCGACAGTTGCGCTCTTGGAAGCTGTTATCGGATCTCCTCCGCCACAATTGGCATTCCATACAGTGAGATTCGCGCAATCTACTCCCGCATAATTCGCCAATGGAGCAGCTGCTGTGTACAAAAGGTTATTGGTTCCCTGGGCAGCAGAATAAGCCGGGGAGGAACTTCCAACCATGCGAATGGCATAATGCTTTCCTGTGCCACCTGATCGCTCATTGTAAAGGATGGTATTTTAAATAAAAAAAAAAGTAGATGAGGTG
>CAYMMN010000147.1:0-7935 GCA_964391495.1 uncultured Flavobacteriales bacterium
GCTTCACAGCCCGCATGCCCGGCTCCAACAACAATGATATCGTAATTCGCTTCCATGATTTTCGAGGTGCAATTTAATCAATATAAAATCATTGTGTTACAGATGTCAGCGCGCAAAAGGAAAATGAAATAATATAGAAAAATGTTTTGTGCGATTCAGTAGGTAGCACAGGGAATTCATACTTTTGCCAACTCTTTTATTTTGTTCGATTTGAGCAAGCACTCTACAGCCCAAACCGTCACCGCCGCCGGCCTGCTGGTTACCTTAGGAATTATTTACGGAGATATTGGTACATCTCCGCTTTACGTAATGAAAGCCATCATCGGTAAACAACCGATAAGCGCCGACGTTATCCTCGGAGGTATTTCCTGTATCTTCTGGACACTTACATTACAAACAACATTCAAATATGTTATCCTCACTTTGCGCGCGGATAACAAAGGTGAAGGTGGTATTTTTTCTTTGTATGCATTGGTACGGAGAACAAAAACCAAATGGCTGATCTGGCCCGCTATCATTGGAGGTTCAGCATTGCTGGCCGATGGTATCATTACTCCACCAATTTCAGTAGCATCAGCGATAGAAGGTTTACGTGTCTACAATCCGAATATTCCAACTGTACCCATCGTCATTGGTATCATCACAGCCTTATTTATCATTCAGCAATTCGGGACAAAATTTGTCGGACAATTTTTCGGTCCCATCATGCTGGTGTGGTTTTCTACAATCGGAGTTTTGGGCTTTATTGAATTGTTGGAATATCCTTCTGTACTAAAGGCGCTGAATCCATATTACGCGATTCATCTCATTACACAAGTTCACGGTGGATTCTGGCTTCTCGGCGCGGTGTTCCTTTGTACAACAGGAGCTGAGGCGTTGTACAGTGATCTCGGACATTGCGGACGTCAAAATATTCGTGTCACCTGGGGATTTGTAAAAACAGCGCTGGTGCTGAATTACGTTGGTCAGGGAGCATGGCTCATGCAAAGACAGGATTCATTCCTTCAGGATATGAATCCCTTTTATGAAATGATGCCCGACTGGTTCTTGATTCCCGGAATCGTGATTGCAACAGCGGCAGCAGTTGTTGCCAGTCAGGCTCTCATCAGCGGATCGTTTACACTGATCAACGAAGCAATACGCCTTAATTTCTGGCCAAAAGTCAGAATCGTTTATCCCACAGATTTGCGCGGACAATTGTATGTTCCTGCTGTGAACTGGTTGTTGATGATAGGCTGTATTGGAATTGTGTTGTTCTTCCGCGAATCCTCCGGAATGGAAGCTGCGTATGGATTGGCGATTATCATCACCATGCTCAGCACCACTTCTCTGTTATCTTATTATCTCTACATGCGAAGAGTATCTCCCATCCTGATCGGATTGATGCTGGTGCTTTTCCTCACTGTTGAACTTTCGTTTTTGGTTGCGAACCTTGATAAGTTCCCGCATGGCGGTTGGCTCACTTTGCTCATCGCATCTACATTGATTGCACTGATGTGGACCTGGTACGAAGCGAGAAAAATCAGAAATCGTTTCGTTGAATTTGTAAAACTCAAAGAATACCTGAATCTGCTTCGGGATCTTAGCCATGATTTTTCTATTCCAAAATATGCAACTCACCTGGTGTATCTGACCAGCGCGAACATGCGTGATGAAATTGAGGCGAAAGTGATCTATTCGATTTTGCAAAAACAACCGAAGCGCGCCGACATGTATTGGTTTGTTCACGTCGACGTAATGGACGAACCATATACAATGGAATACAGGGTGACAGAACACATTCGCGGGAATATCATCAGGATCGATTTCCGTTTGGGATTCCGTGTGGAACCTCGGATCAATTTGATGTTCCGGAAAGTAGTGGAGGATATGGTACGCAATTTCGAAGTCGACATTACTTCACGATACGAATCACTGGGAAGAAAAAACCTCATCGGAGATTTCCGCTTTGTGGTAATGGAAAAATTCCTGAGCTACGAAAATGAACTTCCGTTCGACGAGAAAATCATCCTGGATACATTTTTCTTTTTCAAAAAAATATCCTTGTCAGAAGAAAGAGCCTTTGGTCTTGATACCAGCTCTGTCACCATTGAGAAGGTGCCGCTCATTGTCAATCCGGTCGGAGAGATCAATCTGAAGCGAATTAAGTAAAACATTTATTAATGAATAATTGTTCATTTAAGAGTTAATCCGGTACTCAAAGCCTCGTCATGTCTACAAAATCAAAAACCCCCAAAGAGTCTTATTCCATTCTCACTGAATTGATATTGCCCAATGATACCAATACGCTGGGCAACCTCATGGGAGGACGCCTCCTGCACTGGATGGACATCGCAGCAGCGATTGCCGCACACCGTCATTGTGGTAGGGTAGTGGTAACCGCATCGGTGAACAATGTATCCTTCAATCAACCGATTCGTCTGGGAGAAATTGTTACTCTGGAGGCAAAAGTTTCAAGAGCATTTACTTCTTCCATGGAAGTGTTCATCGATGTCTGGGTGGAAAACAACAACACCGGGGAAAAGAAAAAGTGTAATGAAGCGATCTATACTTTTGTGGCCGTAGACCAGCTCGGCAATCCCATCAATGTGCCTCACCTGACTCCTGAAACAGAAGATGAAAAGAAACGCTACGACGGAGCCCTTCGTCGCCGCCAGTTGTCGCTCATACTTGCCGGTAAAATGAAACCCGAAGAAGCAACAGAACTCAAAGCCCTTTTCTTTAAAGCCGATAAATAATTTTAAAAATCTAAAATCAGCAATCTACAATCTACAATCCCCTGTTGGCCTTGTCTGCGATAGCCACCTCATCCTGATCCATCATGCACCTAAAATGTTTCTTCGGACATTTTGTGAAACCAATTTTTGAACAAGGTCTGCATGAAAGACCTGAAACCTCAAAGATGCCATCTGCAAATTCGTGAGCCCCGATCTCCCGACTCCCCACTCCCGACTCCCGACTCCCCAGATAAGGATACATCCCAAACTCCGGCACTGTATTTCCCCAAACCGAAATAATTTCTTTTTGAAAAGCGGCGGCAATATGCATCAGTCCGGTATCGTGTGAAATTACTCGCAGCGAATTTTTTACGAGAGCCGCGGATTCATTCAAAGAAAATTTTCCTGTCGCATCAAAGATTTTTTCTCCAAGCTGGGCAGCAATTTCAGCGCCTTTTGTTTGGTCTTCAGGTCCACCGAGTAAAACCACAGGATAGTTTATCTTTTTGCAGATACTTATGATTTTTTCTGTCGGCAGCTGTTTTGTGAAATGTTTAGCGCCGATTACGAATGCGATATATCCATTTTTAAAACCGGGAGGTAATTTGTCCAAAACAATTTCATCCTCCTGACGAATAAAGTAATCCAGCCCCTTCCCATCATTTTTTACTCCGAATGATTTGACGGTTTCAAGATAACGATCAACGATGTGTACACGGGGAAGTTTGTCGATGTGAAAATTTACCAGGAGCCATTTTTCAAGATTCAATTTGTGAAATGAAAAACTCTTTCTCCCTAAGGCCACTTTTATGCGGAGGCTGCGTTGGTTGTGATGGAGATCGATAACGGCATCATAATTTTCCCTTTTCAGTTCAGAAAGGATTTCCATAAAATTATCTTCCAGGAAATACAACTTGTCGATGTTGGGATTGCCCATCAATACCGAAGCAAAAGAACGTTTCGTCAGATAATGCACCTCCGCATCCGGAACCTGTTGTTTCAGGCAGCGAATCACCGGTGTCGTAAGTACGATGTCCCCGATGGAAGAAAAACGGATGATGAGGAATTTAGGCAATGGGTTTGTTTCTGACAAAGACCGCAAAGATCGTAAAGAAAAGCAAGGAAATCTTTGCCATCTTTGCAAGAATATTTATGGCCATCTTCACTGACACCCACACCCACTTGTATGCAGATGAGTTTAGCGCGGATCGCGAACAACTGATCCGGGAGGCTATTGGGGCCGGGGTGACAAGGTTTTTTATGCCAAACATAGAAGCAGCTTCCATAGAAGGCATGCTGGAGCTGGAGCAAAAATTTCCGGAGCATTGTTTTCCAATGATGGGTCTGCATCCTTGTTCGGTTAAAGAAAACTGGGAAGTGGAGATGAAAATTGTGGAGGACTGGCTGGCGAAACGGAAATTTGCAGCGATAGGGGAAATGGGGATTGATCTGTATTGGGACAAAACATTTGTGGAGGAACAAAAGGAAGCCTTCCGCAGACAGGTGAAACTGGCCAATCACTACAAACTGCCGATCGTGATTCATTCCAGGGAAAGTTTCGAAATGATTTATGAATTACTGCTTGAAACAAAGAAGGAAGAACCCTATGGAATTTTTCATTGTTTCACAGGAACAGAGGATCAGGCAAAACGTGCGATCGACCTGGGATTTTATCTCGGAATAGGGGGAGTGCTGACCTTTAAAAATTCAGGTCTGGATAAAGTGGTGGAGAACATTGATCTTCGTCATCTTGTACTGGAAACGGATGCACCTTATCTTGCACCCACACCCAACAGAGGAAAAAGAAATCTTCCCGTTTATCTAAAACTGGTTGCGGAAAAATTAGCGCAACTCCACGGTAAAACGGTAGACGAAATTGCTGGTATCACTACTGACAATTCCCGGAAAATATTCAGCATGTAAAAATAATTTCGCACAAACCCTTTGCGCCCTTTGCGTCTTTGCGCGAAAAAAACTCAAGCAAATTGCTCAAACGTAAGTCAAAAAGAATCCTCATCATATATACCGGTGGAACCATCGGGATGATGAAAGAGCATCGTAACCAGACATTGGTTCCCGTCAATTTCAAAGAAATTATCCGACAGGTTCCCGAGCTCCTGCATCTCAATTGCAAAATTGATTTCCTTGCATCTCACAAACCGATTGATTCCTCCAATGTTCAGCCTGCTTTCTGGGAAGAGCTGGCCGGAATTATCGAAAAGAAATACAAGGCCTACGATGGTTTTGTGATCCTCCATGGAACCGATACCATGGCGTATACGGCATCGGCATTGAGTTTCATGTTGCAGAATTTGGGCAAACCGGTTATTCTTACAGGCTCTCAACTGCCTGTCGGTGTGATTCGCACCGACGCCCGCCGTAATTTGATCACGAGTATTGAGATTGCATCTTCGGACAGAGTAGTACCGGAAGTTTGCATTTATTTCAGCAACCAATTGTATCGCGGCAATCGTTCGGAAAAATATACTTCGAGTAAGTTTGATGCGTTTCAGTCGAGCAACTATCCTCCGCTCGCGGATGCGGGCGTCAACATTGTTTTTAATGATGATTTTATTCGGACGAAGTCAAAAAATAAATTCAAAGTACAGGGCGGTTTCGATACTAACATTGCACTATTAAAAATTTACCCGGGTATACACAACGACGTAATTGACGCGACACTTCGTACAGCCGGGCTGCGTGCGGCGATCATCGAAACTTATGGCAGTGGCAATGCGCCAACGGATCCGGTTTTTGTAAGTGTACTCGATAATGCCATTCGTCGCGGAATCATTCTGCTCAATGTTTCACAATGCAGTGGAGGAACTGTTGATCAGGGAAAATACGAAACGAGTATGCAGTTGAAAGAAATCGGTGTCATCAGCGGAAGAGACATCACGACAGAAGCCGCGCTGACCAAGCTGATGTTTTTACTCGGAAAAAACCTGAGCAGGAGGGAAGTTCAGAAAATGTTGCAGATGGATTTGCAGGGTGAGATTTCCGGGAAATGAGTGTGCGATTTTTTTTCGCCCCATTGGGGCAAAGCAAATATTAATCAGGCTGTAGGTACTTCGCTGTAGCGATCCAGAACCTCGTCGAGCACACCATGAATTTCATCGATGTTTTCGAGAGTAACCAGACGTGTCCGGTAATCTTTAAAATGATCTAGGCCTTTGAAGTAATTGCTGTAATGCCGGCGCATTTCAAAAATGCCGACACGCGGACCTTTCCACTCCAGAGATTTATTAAAGTGCGTACGGCAAACATCCACGCGTTGTTCAATCGTCGGTAATGAAAGTTTTTCTCCGGTCTTGAAAAAATGTTTGATCTCATTGAAGATCCAGGGATAGCCGATACTGGCCCTTCCGATCATTACTCCATCTACTCCGTAACGATCGCGCATTTCCAGAGCACGTTCAGGTGAATCAACATCACCGTTGCCAAAAATGGGAATATGAATCCGCGGATTGTTTTTCAACTCACCGATCAATGTCCAGTCGGCCGGACCCTTGTACATTTGTTTGCGTGTTCGTCCATGAACAGTGAGTGCCTGGATACCGATGTCCTGCAAACGTTCCGCGACTTCGACAATATTTTTTGTGCTATCATCCCAACCCAGACGAGTTTTCACCGTGACCGGAAGTTTAACCGCTTTCACGATAGCCTCTGTCATTTGAACCATTTTCGGCACATCCTGTAACAATGCGGCACCGGCGCCTTTGCAGGCAACGGCTTTCACCGGACAACCATAATTGATATCGATCAGATCCGGTTTTGCCTGCTCGGCGATTTCGGCGGCTTCGATCATGGATTCTATTTCACTGCCGAAAAGTTGAATACCAATAGGTCGTTCATATTCGAAGACATCGAGCTTCATCACACTTTTTGCAGCATCCCGGATCAATCCTTCGCTGGAAATAAATTCGGTGTACATCACATCCGCGCCATTCATTTTGCAGACATACCGGAATGGCGGATCACTCACATCCTCCATAGGAGCGAGCAACAACGGGAATTCCGGTAGGATGATGTTTCCGATTTTCACTTTTTTTAGTGCTTAGTGGTTAGTGCTTAGTGGTTAGTGGGGCTGGGTAGTTTCATATTTGCTACGAATGGTCAGGTATTAATCCGCGAATTCAATAATTAACTTATATCCCATCCTTATACCTTATACCTTATACCTCATACCCCCAATCCCGTCCCCCGTCCCTCGCCCCTCGTCCCTATTTCTTTCTATCTTCGCGGTCCAGTGTTCTAGGTCGGCAAAGGTACAACAAGATGAGTTTCAAGGCAATTTGGGCGAACAATACTTATTATTCGAAATTTCTGATTTCGGTAGGGATAATATTGTTGTCGGCGGTGTTTTTTACATTGGTGAGCACACTGCTTTGCTCCGCCATTTATGGTATTAGCATGGCCGAGATGCAGACACTGCTCGGGAATCTCTCGGACCCAAAGGCGATATCGATTCTGAAACTGGTACAAACGGTTTCCGCGATCGGCACATTTGTGGTGCCGCCGTTTATTATTGCATATCTGATCGACGGGGAACCGAAGCGTTTTCTTGGCCTGAACAAAAGCGCGACCTTGCCATCCGCTTTTATGGTGATCGTTTGTCTGATGATATCGGTGCCACTGATAAATTTCCTTGGTGAATTAAACGGCACGATGCATTTGCCCGGCTTTCTGAAATCAGTGGAAGACTGGATGCGTGAGTCTGAAGACAGAGCAGCGGAACTTACAAAAGCATTTCTGGCCATGCCTTCGCTGAGTGACATGTTCTTCAATTTATTTATGGTCGCGTTGATTCCTGCACTGGGAGAGGAATTGTTGTTCCGCGGGATCGTTCAAAAAATATTTACAGGCTGGGCGAAGAATGTGCATGTGGGTGTTTGGATGGCAGCATTTCTTTTCAGCGCGATGCACATGCAGTTCTACGGTTTTGTTCCGCGTTTATTATTAGGCGCGATGCTCGGTTATCTCTTTGTATGGAGCGGAAGTTTGTGGTTGTCTGTCCTCGCGCATTTTGTAAACAATGCAAGCGCGATCATTTTTACTTATCTCTATCAGCAACAAATGTCGACGATCGATGTGGATGCGGTTGGAACCCGTGAAGGAGAAGTGATGAGTGTATTGATCAGTACACTTCTTACTGCCGCTTTGCTCTTTCTGATTTACCGTAAAAAAAAAAAAAAGCGGTTGCTTTCAGCGGATGGAT
>CAYMMN010000148.1:0-7914 GCA_964391495.1 uncultured Flavobacteriales bacterium
ATTCCAAACAGAAACCACATTTTTTTGGATACCATTTTAAAATGTTGGTCTATTCTCCAAACATTTCTCCTCAATTATTTCTACAATGCTTGAACTCCTCCGGAGTTTTTTCAACGCAACAATTTCCAATACAATAGCACATCCCTGACTTTGGGATGACATGCCAGTTCCGGCTTATTCGTTATTTTATTTGAGATAACATGTAGTATAAAGAGTAATTTCTATTTTACATACTCTAAACTTTCCAATATGAGGATTCTCCTCAGCTGCTTTTTCATTTCTGTGATTTCATTGTGTAATGCACAACTTCATTACCAAAAACTGCTTGATGGATACCTAAATAAATCACAAAGTCTGACAAATGAATACTTCGAAGATTGGCATAATGAAATCTTACCTATTTCGGATTTAGAATTTGGTGCTTTAAATGATACCATTAAAAATGTGTATGAAATTGCGGAAGCTTATTTAAAACCTTCTCAATCGGATAGTGATTCCACTTCTTTTAATTACAATTATCATCTGGGTCACATAAAATACGTCCATATCCAAAACTCAATTGATTATGCTTTCATTAATGAGATTTTCTTTTCAGAGGATGAACTAAACACATTCCTCGAAAAAAAGGTAAGTTTTTTAGTGCACAATAATCCAGACCTGGCACACAATCTGGAAAAAACCAATGGCCGCTATCCAGAATCCGTTATAATGAAGTTCGCATCATCCTTTTACAGAAATGAACCGATCAATTACATTTATTCTGCTAATTATTATCATTTCCAGCCACGCATAAAAGTTCCCGGGAAATCCATAATTTATATGAATGGCTTGTATCGTCAGGATATTTTTCGTTTTACAACTCTTTACGAAGTAAACGTTTCGAAACACCGAGGTAATAGATATAAACGGAAAATTTCCATGGAACATTTTCGAAGAGAGAATTTTTTGACAAATATGACCAACTGTTATTTTGACATAATAAAACCTGACCTGAATAAAGAGCCATTATTCGATACCTTCATTTATTATATTGTTTTCAATCGTGATATGAGCAAAGCCAGAGTTATAACCAATCAACATACCTATGTCTATTATGAAAAAGAACACGATGAATGGAGGTATGTTAAAACCGACATGATACCCTATGATTAGGAATTTTATTCCTTCTATATCGGGAATCATATCCAGGTTGAGCTGGTAGCAATAATTATATGTATTGTTTTTCTGAATCCTTTTCACAATGAGTCCCTAAACTTGACGACTTTCATGATTTTTATTCAAACACATTTGACAGGATACAATTTTAAAATGGCGGTCTATCTTCCAAACATTTCCCCTCAATTCTTTCTACAATGCTTGAACTCCTCCGGAGTTTTTTTGCGTGGTTGATTTCAGAGATGCTCGTGATTAATTTTCGCATAGAATAGATTAAGGGGAATATTCGCTTGTAGGATTATCCTCCAGCCATTAACTATACTTTCAGGAAGTCAGATTTCGAATGATTCTATGCGGATATGAATTCAGACATGTCATAGCCACTCCGTCAAAATTCCGCAAAACAGAGGGGAGTATATTTGTTTGTATTTTGTATATTTACCTTAGTGAGTCTGTGACGATAGCTTCAGCAAATCAGGCAAAAGACAAAATTACATGAAAGCAAACGGAAATACAGTCGAAGAAATTCTGACAAATCTTCCCGATGACAGGATTGAGCCTTTTAATAAACTTCATAAGATCATCGTTAAAAATCTTCCTAAAGGTTTTGAAGCGGCCATCAGTTACGGAGGATTGGGATATGTTGTTCCACACTCACTATACCCCGCCGGTTACCATTGCAAACCAAGTGAACCCTTGCCTTTTGCCGGAATTGCTTCTCAGAAACATTCCATTAACCTGTACCACATGGGAATTTATGCTGATCCGAAATTGCTTCAATGGTTCGTGAAAGAATATCCGAAGCATACAAAACAAAAACTGGATATGGGAAAAAGTTGTATCCGGTTTAAGAATCCGGAGGATATTCCGTACAAACTCATCGGTGAGCTGATGAAAAAAATGAGCATGAAGGAATGGATCAACATTTATGAAACCAATCTGAAAAAATAGTCCATGGAAAAAGAAGAGAAAATTCAACTCAAACATCCGCAAGGAAAAAAAGCCGTCAGCATCAGCAAGGACAAATACGAATTATTGACAAAGGAGATTTTAAAATGTCTGAGCAAAAAAGAAGCAACTTTTTCTGAAATCACAACTACAATTGCTCAAAATTTTAAAACCAGAAAAGTAAAATTTGACGGTTCATTGAAGTGGTATCTTGAATGGGTGAAACTTGATCTGGAAGCACAACAAATTATAACCCGGTCATCAAAGTCATCGCCACAAAAATATATTTTGATAAAAAAATGATCAGTGAACCCTGTAGGGTAGAATGTTGTCCCATAGCCCTTACGCAAGCTCATTCCGCGACCACAGACCGACAGTATACGTAAGCAATGTGACATTTCTTTGCTGCATTGGCTTAATAAGCTATCACACAACACTCCTTCCTGCAACCACATTTTTTGGGATGCAATTTTGAAACGTCTGTGTATCCTCCAAACATTTTCCATAATTCGTTCTACAATGTTGGAAAAAAATTGCAATAAAGCTGGAAACGCTGTGGGCCCGGTCGTTCCGCGCTTTGTCTGGATATTTTTATATATTTGAAATGCTCTTAAATCTATGAACCATGAAATTGAATATGCATCTGAAACTATTTTTTGCTTTTGCTTCGTTTTTACTTTCAATCCCCTCTTTTGGACAATGGACACTTTTGCCATTGGTAAATTCTCAGAGAGTCACCGGAATTGTGACAATGAACAATACAGTATTTGTTTCTACTCTCGGTAGCGGAATTTACAAATCTGATGATGACGGAGCTACCTGGACGGATATCAGTCCTGCGAATGACATCCGTTGCATTTTCAAAGATGGTTCGACTTTATATGCAGGAGCAGAAAACAATGGTCTTTTTTCAACTACGGACAATGGTCAAACCTGGCACAATTACAATCTGAATTTGTATTGGGTATTGTCGGGCTCAGCAAACGGCAACACTATTCTTATCGGTACAACAACTGGGATGTACAAATCTCCAGACGCAGATGCAACATGGCAGTCAATCAATACCGGGCTTCCAAATTTCTGTGAGAACTCCGCTTCATTGATCCTTGGTTCTTCTTTCCTTTGTGGTTCCGGCGGTTGTGGTGTATACAGATCCTCTAACGGTTCCACCTGGAATTCAGCAAATGTGGGATTTACAATTCAGGGCTATGTTGATCAGTTTAAAAAGTCAGGGACGTCAATTTATGTTGCCAAAGAAACAGAAGGGGCTTATGTGTCCAACAACAACGGCAACAGCTGGAGCATGATCACTTCCGGCTTAAGCAATACTTCTATTTACTCCATAGAAACGTATGACACAATGATATTTTGTGGTACCTGGAACGGTGTAATTCGTTCATCCGGCAACGGAGTAACCTGGACCGATATTAATTTCAATATCCTGAATGGCTATAGTATTTATGCGTTGGGAATGAAGGGAACAACCTTGTTTGCAGCAACCCATGATGGCCGGATATGGAAACTTGCTCCTGCCACGGATATCAATGAAATTTCTAACAATCAAATGATCACCATGAGTATCGCTTGTTCCGGTCTCAGAACCGAGTTCACGCTGAATGTAAACAAAGCCGGGAATATCCGGTTACTCGTAAAAGATATCACTGGTAAAACAATATCACAGCTCCACAATGACAGATTAACAGTTGGGCAATTTAAATTTGAACAAAAGTTTGAATCCGGTGGTGTTTATATCGTTGAACTGATCTCGTCCGGTTCAGTGAATGCAAGAAAATTTATCGCTTTAGAATAAACCGACCCGGTAAAATGTTGTGTCATGGCAAGTGTACGAGGTCATTCCTAATATCCACAATGTATTAAAGGGTGCCTCTGCTTAAAAGTCTGGACACAATGAGGCATCTCGTGTTCCACTTTACAACACTTTTCTCTGCAACTACAATAATTGGAATATTTCTTGATACGGTTATCTACACTCCTGACATTTTCATTTCATTCGTTCTACAATGCTTGAACTCCTCCGGAGTTGTTTCGGGTGAATTGGCTTAGGAGATAAAGGCGATCAATTTTCACTAAGAAGATATTCTGAGGTAAGAATGTGTGAAGATCATTACGCTTTCGTAAAAGTTGCTTTACTTTAAGAATGACCGAAGCGAAACAGGAGCTTTAACCTGATGTTCATTGGACATTCACCTGGCTTCGGTATGTTTAAGGTCTATTCCGTTCCTGTTTCGTACATTTACTGAAAGTGCTCATGCTAGTGGCATCTTTAACACGCGAGTACTGAATTAAACCTCCAGATAAATCAAGTACAATAATGAAACGGGGAACCTTTATACTTTCGGCACTTGCACTCTTTCCATTGAGTCTTTTTGCTAAAATTAAAACCAATATTTTTATGAGAACAGATAAGGCATTTAAAGTGAAAGCCGGTGAAGCCCGGTTTGGAGAACATTACAAAATGAAAGGCGTTACCCTGAATAACCTGGATATTAAAATCTCAGGAACAGACACTGAAAATGATCTGGCAGTTTTTGAACAAACCGGACTTACTCCAAACGGCGGACCACCATTGCATATTCACCCGTTTCAGGATGAATGGTTTTATGTGATTGAAGGAGAATATCTTTTTCAGGTTGGTGATGTCAAATACCAAATGAAATCAGGAGATACAATTTTTCTTCCCAGAAATGTGCAACATGCTTTTCTGCAACTGACGGAAAAAGGCAAGATGATCGTTTCCTATTTACCGGCGGGAAAAATGGAAGAATTTTTTAAGGTGACCGACAAATGGATGTCTCCACCTACAAAAGAAGAAATTGCAAAAGTCTTTGCTGACCATGATATGAAGGTTGTTGGGCCGCCATTGAAAGTGGAATGAACATGCATTAGAAGAAACCATCGACAATAACAGCATATTGGAGCATGAACCATTTACACGTCTTTCCCAAAAATATTTCCTTCGATGGCTTGGGTTTATTGCGATATGATTTATATCTGAAGTGTATCCTCCGGGCATTTCCCTTTTACTATTTCTACAATGCTTGAACTCCTCCGGAGTTTTTTACAAGTAAATCAATCCAGGAAATGCAGATTATTATAATTCTGTAAAAAAATAGTCACAGAATTCGGGTTGGATGCAGTTTTGAAAAAATCTTCATCCATTTCGCAGCACATCTGCTCTCCGCTTCAGCGGATATGCTAAAGCTGTTCTAATTTTATCAATCGTATTTATTACAAAATGCCGGAATAAACAATCGAAGTTGTTTTTTCTTTCCGACAGTGATTGCCAGATATTGTGTTATCAATTCTAAAAAGAAATTAATTTTAAATTTCGGTTTAGAAATTGCTCTTAAAACAGATTACCAAGCGCAAACAAGTACACTGTAGATTTTTAATCTGATGATGAAATAAGTTCTGTTTTGAAGAAAGATCTGCTAATACTTAGATAGAAAATTCCGCTATCTCAAATATGCAAACATGGATGAGTTTAAAAATACGTGACCCTTTTATATGATGAATGACAATTATTTATTTCTGTCCGGATCAATCGTTCCCGGATCTTTGGCTCTAAACAATGAAGGATCGCCGACGGATTGATAAGGAGCCCGGCCATCTCCTCCTCGCCGATCATCTCCGACAAGCAGGCCAAAAACTTTATCCGGTATCACAAGTCCTTTCGTTCGTGTAAACTGAACCGCATCACCTCTTTCCGGATCCGTTGCCCCTCCGGCTTTTGCCTGCCGAACATACAATTGCATTGCCATTAATTCTGAAGCAACCCCGGAAATAAGTCCTGCTATTTTAGGATCTCTGTAACTGTCCGGATCAGCAGGATCTCCGCTCATTTTAGCATCTGCTCCTGAATTGTCCTCTTCATTTTCAGGTGGTATGTATGTAATTGTTGCATCCTCTCCTGAGTCATCTAAAGTAGAATTTCCACCAGCCACTTCAGTTCGGGATACCTGATTGCCATTACTATCGTAAACACCTTCAATATAACTTCCATCTGAAAAATAACTCACTACTGTCGTAGTTCCATCCGAGTTCTTTTCAGAATCTGTACCCATATATCGTCGTCCTCCGTGATTGGTTTGATTCGTACCTCCTGATGAAGCAGAGGAAGATCCGGAATTTGTACTACTACCGGATTGACTTCCCGAGGATGAGCTTCCGGTGGAAGAACCTCCGGAACTGGTCGTCTCATTGCCCGTTGTATTACCGGCAGAAGTCCCTGAACCAGTTCCTCCACTTGAACCACTTGATGAACTTCCTCCTGATCCCGAACCACTGGTTGTACTACCAGCACCAGAGGATCCAGTCGACCCGCTACCCGATCCGGTTGAACCTGAACTTCCAGAAGAAGTCCCGGATGAACCTGAAGAATTATTCCCTGTTTCGCCTGTTCCGGCATCTGCCCAAACATTCGGATCGTACGTGGTTGAATTATTTGAACCCCTATTCCCTGATGAGCCGGAACCCTTTTGAGAAGATGAAGAAGTAGATCCTGTCTGTTTAGAGCTGCTTGTTCCACTGGTAGCCTTTCCTCCAATTGTAGCACGGCCTGTTCTTTGGAATTTTCCATTATTATTTTGCCATACAGCATCTGCTCCGGCAAACAACGGGCTCCCGGGATCATTCGCATATAGAACTGATAATACTGCCTGTTGTGTACCTTGTGATTTCACTTTATTGAAAAATGCAGGGTCGGTTAATGCACTGACGGTAGCTTTATCAGACAGCCCGGTCAATTGAAAATCTGCTAACACACTTAAAAGGGTACGCGGATTTGGAAAGGCGTTAAATGCATTGTCCGGAAGCCCAATTCCAAATTGCGATTTAAAAGTCTCACCAATCAATACTTTTTCAGCAGCAGCCCGGCCCGCTGCACCACCACGTGCTGTATATGCATCAGTAGCTTTTTTAATTTCGGAATCGTCAAGTCCAAGAAGCTGACCGTTCGCAGAAATCCTTAAAAGATCTTTGAGAAACTGAGGTTCTTTCCTGGCCTTTGCAACTTGATCTTTACGTAGTATACCGTTAGCAAGTGAGGCTTCAATAACCAAATCCAGTTCATGCCTCCTCCACGCTCCCTGAATAAGAGTTTTCAATGCGGCGGCTTTCCCGCCAGTTTTTAATACTTCAGCTTCAGTTACAATACCGGCATCCAGAAGTTCTTGCAATGTTAATCTTTGCTTTGGAGTCAGGCGGGCCAGAAATTTTAGGAGCGCGGGTGAATAATCTGAGGTAGATTTCGTTTCAACTATTTTTGCACTTCGAGAAAATGTCAAATTCATTGCAAGAAGACGGTCGTCCAATATTTTTGGCAATGAATGATTCTTTTGTTCTAAAATATCTGATTGCTTACTTTTTGCAACAGCAACTTCTGCTGAAACGGGCACCTGAGCTTCGACAGGAATAGACGGTGCGACAAATAAAAACAAGAAGTTAACAAGACGGAATTTCTTTAATGATTTCATTGTATTTGATTTTAGAAAATCTTTAATGCAAAATTCTTTTGCGGGCAATTACTGCAAATGTTCTATTTATTTCTGAATCGTACAATACATTTTCTGATGTGAGGAATGTACCCGGCTGCGAAAGATACATATTTGTTTGAACAGACATTCCGCCCCGCACCGGAGGATTTCCAAAATCCTGTGTCCGGCTGTGTGGAATGTCGTGCGAAAGCCCGTTCGCAAGGTCATTTCTCAACCATAGACCGACAGTATACTTAAGCGATGTGACATTTCTTTGCTGCATTGGCTTAATAAGCTATCACACAACACTCCTTCC
>CAYMMN010000149.1:0-7901 GCA_964391495.1 uncultured Flavobacteriales bacterium
CATCCGGTGAAATGGTCGTTCAGTACTGAACAAAATAAAGCCGGAGAAGCCACATTGATTTTCAAAGTAAAGATTGAAACCGGATGGCATCTCTATTCACAGTTCACACCGGATGGCGGCCCGCTTCCGATGGAATTTAAATTTGAACCCAATGGTTGTTATATCCTGGATGGAAAAGTTGTTGAACCAAAACCCATCGAATTTTTTGATTCAACCTTTGGTGTCAAGGTTTTCACATTTGAGCACGAAGCAACATTTCGTCAAAAGGTCAAAGTGAAAGGTGATGCCTGCACCATCACGGGCACTTTGCTGTATGAAGCATGCAAAGAGAGTTGCATTTTCCCGGATACTACATTTACATTTCACGTTATCAAAACCGGTGCTGCTGTTTCTTCGAATCCGGTTGACACAGGAAGTATTTTGATTCCACCTGTTAGTGTTGATACAAGTCATTCTACTTCAAATTTACCGGACACCGCCGGCGCAGTGCCAACCTCAGTTGCAGGGACTCAACTTGAACCGGGTTGCGGGAAGGATGATCCGAATTCAGGGACAACGGAACAAAGCATTTGGGGTATTTTTATTGCAGGGTGGTTGGGTGGATTTCTTGCGCTCTTGACGCCTTGTGTGTTTCCAATGATTCCAATGACGGTAAGTTTCTTTACAAAGCGAAGTGGCAGTAAGGCAAAGGGGATCAGAAACGCCATCATTTATGCTTTGTCCATCATATTCATTTATGTAACGCTCGGCTTTCTTGTAACAGTTACATTCGGTAGTGATGCCTTGAATGATCTGGCGAGTAATGCATTTTTCAACATGGCATTCTTCATCATCTTTGTGATTTTCGCCATCAGCTTTTTCGGTGCATTTGAAATAACATTGCCCAGCTCCATTATCAACAAAGCAGACTCTGCAAGTGATCGTGGTGGTTTGCTGGGAATATTCTTTATGGCCTTCACTTTGTCTCTGGTATCATTCTCTTGTACCGGACCGATCATCGGCACTTTGCTTGTGGAAGCTGCGCATGGCAGAAGTTATCTTGGTCCGGTTGCAGGTATGACAGGCTTTTCACTTGCATTGGCAATTCCGTTTGCATTATTCTCTTTGTTCCCCGGATGGCTGAGTAATTTACCTAAATCAGGAGGCTGGCTGAATACAGTAAAAGTATCGCTGGGATTTATTGAATTGGCTCTGGCGTTTAAATTCCTTTCCAACGTAGATCTGGCTTATCATTGGGGATTTCTTCAACGTGAATTGTTCGTGGCGATCTGGGTGATTATTTTCGGATTGCTGGGAATTTATTTACTTGGAAAACTGCGCTTGTCCCATGACAGCGAAACCATGCATATTTCAGTCGGCAGACTTGTGTTTTCCATAATCTCACTCACATTCGCTTTGTATTTGTTGCCGGGAATTTGGGGAGCACCATTGAAACTGATTAGTGGCTTTCCTCCTCCTGAGTTTTACAAAGAATGGAAAACAGGAAAGATTACGGAATGTCCACATGACCTGAATTGCTTCCACGATTATGATGAAGGAATGCGTTATGCACGCAGCCAGGGAAAACCAGTCATCATTGATTTCACCGGCTGGGCATGTGTCAATTGCAGAAAAATGGAAGATAATGTCTGGAGTGATCCAAAAGTGCTGAAGCGTCTTTCAGAAGAATATGTTTTGATCTCATTGTATGTTGACGATAAAACTGTACTTCCATTAGAACAACAAACCGTTTCAAAAACAACCGGTAGAAAGATAAAAACAACCGGAAACAAATGGAGCGATTTGCAGGCTTCGGTATATAATACCAATTCGCAGCCTTATTATGTATTGCTGGATAACAAAGGACAAATTCTCGCTCAACCCCGGGGATACACTCCTGATATTCCTACCTATATTGATTTCCTTGACGAAGGTTTGTGCAGGTACGATAAAAGAAAATCATCGAATTAGTTCCTATTCCGTGCAGTGTTGAATTTTGCCTTATCCGATATTTATTAAACCTGAACATGATTCAGGATTACGATTATTGAAAACACTTTTTTATTCGGGTTGCATTTCAGATTCATAATAATAATTGTATTCTGTTTCCGATCATGGCCCGTTCAGCAGAAATAAAGCCAAAGTGAGGAAATTCATTTTCAGATAATTCTGAGTAATTTAATTTTACCTGAATCTTACCTGCTTCATCAAAGTAACAGATAACATTCGCTTAAAAACTTACCTTTGCCGCCCGATGCAAAGAAAATTCATCACCAATCTTGCTTTAGTCCTTGCGCTCAATCTGTTGATTAAGCCATTTTGGATTTTGGGCATCGACCGCGCTGTGCAAAATGCGGTAGGAACGGAGCAGTATGGATTTTACTACGCCATTTTTAATTTTTCATTTCTCCTGAATATTCTTCTGGATCTTGGAATCACCAATTTCAACAATAAAAATATTTCGCAGAACAATCATTTGTTGAGCAAGCATTTTGCCAGTATAGTTTTGCTCCGACTTCTTCTGGCAGGGATCTTTGCCATTGTGACCCTCGTTGGAGGTCTCATTATTGGTTATACTCCGGACATGATGAAGATGCTGATCGCGGTGATTCTCAACCAGGTCCTGATTTCCTTCATCATGTACCTGAGATCTAACCTTGCCGGTTTGCATTTATTCAAGACCGATAGTATTATTTCTGTACTTGACCGTCTGATCATGATCGCTATTTGCGCGGTGTTGCTGATGAAATATTCCGCACCCGGATCTTTTCAGATTAAATGGTTTGTATACGCGCAGACCGCGGCATATCTGATCACAACAGCCATTACACTCTTTATCGTAATTGGTAAAGCGAAAGTCAGAAGATTCACATGGCGCTGGCCATTTTTTGTAATGATTCTTAAGAAAAGTTATCCCTATGCCGTTTTGGTTTTACTCATGACATTTTACAACCGGATAGATTCGGTCATGCTGGAACGATTGCTTCCTTTTCGTGTTGGAGCGAATGAAGCCGGGATATACGCGTCCGCTTACAGGTTATTGGATGCGGCAAACATGATCGCTTTTCTCTTTGCAGGATTGCTTCTCCCCATTTTTGCACGTATGATTAAGCTGCGTCAGAGTGTAGAAGAAATGGTGAGGTTATCATTCTCATTACTGGTTGTACCCGCGCTGATAGTTTCGATCTGTTGCAATTTTTTCAGTTACGAATTAATGAATCTGCTGTACAGTGGTGATCACATCCAGGAGTCTGCTGATGTCTTCAAAATTCTGATGTGTTGTTTCGTTCCGATATCGAGCACATATATTTTCGGAACACTATTAACAGCAAATGGAAACCTTCGACAATTGAATTTCATGGCGAGTTTTGGGATGGCAGTCAATATTGTGATGAACCTGATTTTAATTCCACGTTATTCAGCGGTTGGGGCGGCAATTTCGAGTATTACTACACAAATTTTTACCGCTTTTGCGCAAATCATGATGGTTCAGAAAGCGTTTGAATTCAGGAAGAATTACATGCTCCTTGGTAAACTTGTGGTATTTATAGCAGGCTGTATTGCCTTCAATTACTTCGCGTTTTCCTTGAATTTATTCTGGATTTCCCGTTTTGCCATCGCCGCGGTGGCTTGTTTTGCGCTTGCATTTGGATTGCGCTTGATCAGTATCCGCAACCTGATTCATATTGTTAAATATGAAGAATGAGCCTTTTCCGGCTAAAAAGAGCAATTTCCAAATTCCATTTCCTTTTCTACCTTTGAAGCCCTCAATCTCAATTTTCGCTAAATTATTATGTTTCAGAAAGCCAGGGAAACAGCTTATCTGGAGTCCACCAGCTTTTTAGTATTGCTGATCCGCTGGAGGAAGCCACTCATTATCGTTACAATCGTAACGGCAATAGCGGCATACATTTTTTCCGGTCCGGCATTCATCACCCCTAAATTCAGATCGTCCGTTGTTTTCTTCCCTTCCGCGACCAATTCGGTGAGTAAAGCGATTATGGAAGAAACCAATTCAGAAAAGCAGGACATCCTTGCTTTCGGAGAAGAAGAACAGGCTGAACAAATGCTTCAGATTTTGAACTCGGATGAGATCCGTGAAACAATCATCAATAAATACAAATTATTCGATCATTATAAGATTAATCCGAATCAGGAATATCCGATGACCGCCCTGATGGAAGAATACAAGGACAATATTAATTTTTCACGAACAGAATTTATGTCGGTGAGAATTGATGTGCTTGACAGAGATCCTGAAATGGCTGCCAACATCGCGAATGACATCGCTGCATTGTTGGATTCCATGAAAACAAAGATTCAACGCTCCAGAGCGATCGCCGCTTTGTCGATTGTTGAAGAAGCTTATCAGGACAAGATGGCTGCGATGAAAGCCAAGGAAGATTCACTCATGAAACTTCGCGAATTGGGGGTAATGGATTTTAAAAATCAAAGCATCATCTGGAACGAAGAGTATGCGAAATCGAATTCCATTTACAGCAATGAAACTGCAATGCTTTCTGTTCTCGAAAAGTACAAACCTGCCAATGACACTTCTATTATTAATACCAGGGGAAGGATCAAGGGAGCAGAGACCAGAATTAAATACCTGCAGTCCAAACTTGATCTGCTGGCACAATATGGAGGCGCAAGTGTTTCTTTGAATGAAGAACTCACACTCGAGCGTACCGAATTGGGAAAGTTAAAAGAACAATTTGACAAATTGCGTGTGGATGCGAGTCAAAACCTGACACATAAATTTGTTGTCAACAAGGCAATAAAAGCTGAGAAGAAATGTTATCCCGTACGATGGCTGGTGCTATTGGTATCGGTTGCCTGCGCCTTCCTGCTTTCTTTGGTGATCATCCTTGCTTTTGAACGCCTGAAAGAAGTTCAGTATAAAATTTAATCCTATAAAAGTACCAATGAACAATTCGTTTTTCAATTCCACTGAATTAATCCGCTCAATAATTCGTTGGAAAAAACACCTCCTCATTGTCGGACTCATCAGCCTTGGAGCATCTGTTTTATTCTCTTCTCCATGGTTCATTAAACCCAAGTACAAATCCTTTGCTCTCGCCTACCCTTCCAATCTCATCGCTTACAGTACAGAAAGTGCAACAGAGCAAATGTTACAACTTGCCCAATCTTCCGACATCCGCGATAAAGTCATCAAGGATTTTAATTTGTTCAGACACTACGATATAGATACCCTGAAGAATATTCATTTTCGTACAGATGTGATTAAAATGTATGAAGAAAATGTGACCATCAAGAAGACTGAGTACGAGTCTATGGAAATTACGGTACTGGATGAAGATCCTATTATCGCTTCCGCTATGGTGGATTCTATTATTCACTTTTTTGATGTGAAGGCGCGTTCATTACAGGCAGAAAAATCCGCGGAGGTAATGATCATTGCCAGGAACCAGTTGGATCAGAAACTGGCACAGATGGATTCCATGGAAGAACGCCTGAGAAAATACCGTACGGAATATGGTATTCTTGATTATAAAGAGCAATCCAAGGAAGCGCTTCGTGGTTATCTCAGAGGATTATCCGGTGGAAATCCACGTGCTGCATCTGAAGCTAAAGTTATGCTTGATGCGCTTCGCGATAAAGGCGGTGAATTCAATGCACTGAACGAACACTTGTGGAGGGTCCGCGGAACATATAACGACCTGAAACTGGTTTACGAAAATGCTGTCCGTGATGTAACCAAAAAACTCACCTACGCGAACGTCGTTACCCGTCCTCAGCCTTCAGACAAAAAAGCCTACCCGATTCGTTGGCTGATTGTCCTGATTAGTGTGGGTTCTTCTCTCTTCCTTGCTTTTATGGTGTTGCTGATCTTTAATTCCAGACAGGAATTAACCAAATAAGCTAAACATTCGTGATCGATAAAATTGAACTCCGTTGGTTTTATGCCATCACCCTGACATTTATTTCTGCCAGCATATTTTTTCTGGCAAAAGAAATGTACTGGGTTGCGGCAATTCCCATTGTTCTGGGCATTGGTTACCTGGCGGTTTTCTCTATCGATACCTTATTGTTCATCATCGCGTTTTGCACTCCTTTAGCGATTGTACTGAACGATAAATCAGCCGGACCAGCACTCAGTATACCTACCGAACCACTCATGTTCGGGATTACATTGCTATTCATTTTCAAATTTATTTTTGAAGGTAAATTTGACAAACGAATTTTATGGCATCCTGTTAGTCTGGCGATCTTTTTTCATCTCAGCTGGATGTTTATCACTTGCATGACGAGCAGTTTACCATTGGTTTCCTTCAAGCACCTTTTGTCACAACTGTGGTTTATTATTCCGTTTTATTTCCTGGGAACACAGTTGTTTAAAGAAAAAAAGAACATCCGGAAGTTTGTCTGGCTTTATGCCGCTACACTCACTGTTGTTATCATTTATACCATTGTGAACCATGCCCAGAACGGATGGACACAAAAAGCCGCACACTGGGTTATGACTCCTTTTTACAATGACCATACAGCTTATGCAGCGGTTATTGCATTATTCATTCCGATAATTTTTGTGTTTACCCGTAACCGTGAATCCAGTTTTCCGGAGCGTATTTTCGCACTCCTGACTCTTGGATTGTTCCTGACAGCACTGATCCTTTCGTATACGCGTGCAGCGTGGTTGAGCCTTGTGATTGCGATTACTATTTATTTTATATATAAATTCAAGATTCGGTTTTACACGGTCGCTGCTGTAAGTGCGACAGTGTTGATTCTGTTTCTTTCCTTCCAGACAGAAATCATGATGAAGCTGGAAAAGAACAGACAAGATTCCGCTACAGATTTCAACAAACATCTTCAGTCCATTTCGAACATCTCAACAGATGCATCTAATCTGGAACGAATTAATCGATGGAATTGCGCGATGCGGATGTTTGATCAACGGCCATTTCTCGGCTGGGGCCCTGGAACCTATCAGTTCAATTATGCTCCGTTTCAAAAATCGAATGAGATGACCATTATCTCCACCAATGCCGGGGATATGGGAAACGCGCATAGTGAATTTATCGGCCCTCTTGCTGAAGAAGGGGTATTGGGAATGGTGGCTATGATACTCATTGTGATCGCAGTTATTTATCGCGCTACAATGTTTTATTCTGCTTCTAATGACAGTCAGAACAAAATTCTTTTGCTGGGAATTCTGCTTGGTCTTGTTACATACTTTGTACACGGCACCCTGAATAATTTTCTCGATACCGATAAACTGGCTGTTCCCGTGTGGGCCTTCATTGCGATGATTGTTTCGCTGGATGTATATCATTCAGATCCCGATGCCGCAGAAAACGGAACTTTAAAAGGGAACAAAAAATTACTTCATTAAAATTTTTCGAATACAATTTTCCCTGCAGGTTTGCTGACTATTTGGATTTAAAAAAGCAGCTCAGCAGTGTAATATCGTCGGTATAATTCCGGGTCTGTTTGAATGCAAAAAGGTTGGCGACCAATTGTCCGTGCAGTTCTTCAATATTTCTCAGTTGAGTACGGGCAGTTAAAAATTCACGCAAACGATCCATTCCAAAATCATGACCGCTATCGTTCTCTACATCGGTAATTCCATCTGTATAACAATGCAGCATCGCATTTCCGGGAATGAAGACTTTTCCCGGATGAATAAATGGCAATTCTTCAAACATACCTAATCCTGTACTGCCTTCATTCAGCATATAAACTACTTTATCATGAATAAGGAAAGGAGGATTGTGTCCGGCATTGACATAGTGAAGCTCTTTTGTCTTCACATTGTATCGTCCAATAAAAAATGTGATGAACTTCTCCCCTTTCGCGCTTTTAAAAACTTTTGCATTCAACAAACTGATGAGTTCCGGAAGGTTGTGCATCAGGTGTGAATGCGCATGAAGATTCGCCTGAAAGTTGGACATGAGCAA
>CAYMMN010000150.1:0-7721 GCA_964391495.1 uncultured Flavobacteriales bacterium
CAATAACACTTTTCATGTTGGTTGTTTAGGTCGATTCATGGATAGCGGCGGTCTCGTAAACAACTACGCGGATAATCTGGATGTAGTTACTACTCTTTTACCGGAAGATCCACAAAATAAAGTTACGGTAACCATACACAAGTTTCAGGTTTATAGCGGAGATACATTATTTGTCTACAATGGATCTGACACTACCGCTGCATTACTGAGTGCATATTCAGGTACTCTCAATCAATTTGTTGTTTCCTCTACTGCTGTAAATGGAGCTTTGACTTTTAAGTTTGTTTCAAATTCGGGTGGTCTGGCTGCAGGTTGGTGTGGTACGATTACTTGTACATCTAATATGCAGTCATATAATATGCCTGCCTCCGGAAGCATTACAACTTGCAATGCATTTTTCTATGATAGCGGTGGGCCTGATTCCGCATATAGCAATAATGAAAATAATATTGTAACTATTTATCCTGGCGCAGGCGGAGGAAATGTGAGCATTTTCTTTACATATTTCCAAACCCAAAGTGCAAATGATTTTCTTAAAATTCATAATGGCAATAATGCTTCTTATCCAACTCTGACTACGTCCAAATTTGAAAGTGGATATGGCACTATTACATCAACAGCATTGGATGGTAGTTTAACCCTTGAGTTCATTTCTGATCCTTCATACACAACAATAGGCTGGGCTGCAGTGATAACCTGTACACCAATCATACAGAATATTTCATTGCCGGGAACGTATACAGTTTCTTCCGGATTTTTTACGGACAACGGTGGTTCAGAATACAACTACTCGGATATTCAAAATTCAATTGTAACATTATTGCCTGCTGATACCTCAAAACTTGTTTCGGTAAATTTTGCAGATTTTAAGTCATATAATGTTAATGACTATCTTGAAGTTTTTAATGGTAATGACATTACGGCACCATTACTTACTAAATTGAAAGCGAACTCCGGCTTTGGCACCGTGACGTCTTCTGCCGGGGATGGTAGTCTTACTTTCCGTTTTATTTCTGATGCTACTTATGCTACAACCGGATGGATTGGAAACATTTCATTATCAGCAAAACCAACTGTAATAAGCCAGGCAGGTACTTACCACGTATCTCAAGGATTTTTCTATGATGCCGGTGGTCCACAGGGTAATTATATTGAACTTCAGGATTATGTTGTCACACTCCTTCCCGAAGTTTCAGGAACTGCGTTGACCGTAACTTTTAATTCATTTTATACTTATAATGAAAGTGATTATCTAGAAGTGTTTGATGGTAATAGTACGAACGCACCTCCGATTGGTAAAATGAGATACTACTCTGGATTAGGAACGATTCGTTCAACTGCACCTGATGGCAGTTTGACTTTTCATTTTTATTCTGATGCTAATTATAATGCAGCCGGATGGAGTGCAAGCATCTCATCTAATGCTACAGTTCCGGAAATTATTACACCACTTGTTTCTCGTAAGGATACCGTTTGTTCAGGGCTTTTCTACGATGCCGGCTACAGTTCCATAACCAGTGTATATAATAATGAAGAGAATAAGGTCGTAACACTCGTTCCACCTGCGGGTGCAGGTAATATGCAGATTTCTTTTTCAGCTTTTAATACTTATGCTGCACAAGATTATATGCGTATTTATAATGGCAGCGACACAAATTCAAGCATTCTCGGTACTTTTTTCGGCACAACAAACCCGGGAATGATCACTTCTTCTGCCGGTGATGGAAGTTTGACGCTTCAATTCGTTTCGAATAATGTTTATACATCAACAGGCTGGTCGGCTATATTCCAATCAACCGGTGGATGTCCATCTGCTGAATTCCTTTGCAGCGATATTAATGTTGGAGTGAATGAGCCCGAATTGAATGCTCTGAATTTGTTTGTATATCCAAATCCATTCAATGCTGAATTCACTATAAGCGGGACCCAATCAGGAGGACTTATTCAGATATTTGATTTGACAGGCAAAAATGTACTTCAGAAACTTTCTGACGAGGAAAATACGAAACTGGATGTGTCTGCTTTAACGAACGGCTTTTACCTCCTTCGCTATACCGGAAAGAAGGGCAGTAAAGTAGTCAAGGTGATTAAAGAATAAATCTTCTTCATTTGTTTTAAGTCGGTCTGAATTATTTCAGGCCGACTTTTTTATTTGCATGAAAATTTCGCAAGAGTTTTTCTAAACTCCTGCGCCCTCTGCGTTTTCAACCCCGCGCCCTTGTAGTTGATTGCATCCTCATTCATGTACTGGTTAAACTATGCCTAATCCGGGAATTGGCCGGATTTACGGCTTTTCTATTCTCCTGCATATATATATATGTATATAGGAATCGCCCTTCCTTATTTGGATCGATTCTAATTTGATTAAAATTCCTGCGTTTTCGCAATTTATTTACTGACTCCTCTCATAGGGTGGTATTTGTAGAGGGAATATTTTTGATTTAACCAAGAATTACTTCGTCTAATCAAAGCCACATGAAGAATCTGCTACGCTTGCTTGCCGTTGCATTGCTTTTTGTTCTGCCGAAACAAAATATTGCTCAATGCACAATTACCAATGCAACATCCTGTGTCTGTAAAGATGGATCATCGAATTGTGATCTGTTGCCTGATATCACTATATCCTGGTACGGACTGCAGAATTATGCCGGTGGCCCGACGGAATATCCGCAAACCGGTGCCGGTGCAGATAATGGACATTTACGTGTAACCGGTTCAACTCCGAATATTGGATATGGACCATTCACTGTTGAAGCGGAACAAAACGGTAACCACTGGTTCGTTTGTGGAACAGATACATTCAGTGCTCCTGCATCGCAATCATTTGCTTGTCCAAATGGAGAAGTCGCGAAACAAATTCTCTATCAAAGAATCTATCATAAGGATCATCAGGCGATGTCATTCCGTGATCGTATTGCCGGAGCGATGACCTATCAGCAAGGCGGCATGCATGTTGACGATTGGGGCATCATGTCTCTGCGAATAGAAAACCCATTGGATCCAAATCCGCTCAACTGGAGTGTTGTTGGTTGGGGATATAAACAATCTTTCTGTCTGATGGATTATGGTTCCTGTAGCACTTACAATGGACATTGTCGCGATGACCAGAGTGTTTTTGGTGCCGGTACTACTTTACTGAATGCAGATTTTCCGAACTATGGTCTTGGAAATTCCTATGGATGCTCCGATGTTGAGCAAGGTTGTTCAGTTGGTTACACTGATATATATAGTGAAAGTCTGAATGGTATGTTCATTGAAATTCCACCGGGAACCTGTAACGGCGATTATTGGATTGTTTACGAAATAGATCCACATGATTATTTCGTAGAGTCAAACGAAAACAACAATTACACTGTAATGCCATTTACACTTGCATTGCAAGACCAACCCGGTAATCCGGTGACAACTATTACTGCCGATAGAAATACTGTCATTTGTGGAAATGATTCTGTTACGCTCACAGCGAATGCAGGTTTGTCTTATCTCTGGTCCAATGGTGCAACGACACAAAACATCAGAGTTGGTGCCGGTACCTACTCAGTGACTGTTACGACCTATTGCGGAACAGCCGCATCTCAGCCTCTTACAGTAACTGCGCTTCCATCACCGGTTCAACCAACAGTGACTGAAGATTCAATTTGTAACGGTTACAGTGCGACCTTATCAGCAACAGGTAACAATCTAAGCTGGTATGATCAGTCAAATGCAATTGTTGGTACAGGAAATACATTCACTACACCTGTGCTCATCAACACTGCAACCTATACTGTCGTTGATCAGGTCAATAATCCGGGAACTGTTGTGCGTGCAGGAAAACCCGATAGCCTGGGAGGAGGCTCTTATTATACGGGAGTGCAATATGAAATATTTGATGCTCTCAAACCATTTGTTTTGAAAACTGTTCTTGTGTTCGCGAATGGTGCAGGGAACCGGACATTTGAATTGGCGAACAGCACAGGTTCTGTCTTACAATCCGCTACTGTAAATATTCCGAATGGACCTTCTCGTGTGACTTTGAATTTCAATGTTCCACCGGGAACGAACTTACGTCTCGGTGCTACCGGTACTCCAAATTTGTGGAGAAATAATGTGGGCGTTGTATATCCTTATACAATTACTGATACTTTATCTATTACAGGATCCAGTGCAGGCGCTTCTTTCTATTATTCAGTTTACGATTGGGAAATAGAAGTTGGAGGAGGAATATGTACAAGTACTCCTGCAACAGCGCATGCATATGTCTTTCCGTGTACAGGAATTGATCCCGTAGCGGATCTTTCCAACAATTTTTTGTTATATCCGAATCCGTCCACAGGTGTCTTCAATGTAGAAATGACAATTCCGGGAAGGGGTGCCTCTGTTCAATTGAGTGTTTATGATATGACCGGAAGACAAGTATACGATCACACCCTGACAGGAATTTCCGGAAAACATTCTGAAGCAATTGACTTGAGTTATCTCTCAAAAGGCATTTATCAACTTGCAATTCTCCTTGAGGGAAGGAGATACGTCCGCAGAATGGATATACGTTAGTCGATATTCCATTCTGAAAAAAAACTAGCATCATGAAGACCGCGGTAAAAAGAGATTATGCAAAATGGAGAGCAATCAGTTTAGCCACGGTTTACCTCTTGATGGGTTTACACATTGCTCATTGGAAACTTGCCGGCCGTACACTCGCGCCATTGGAATTCAATGAGGTATTGTATACGGTTCACCTCGGTATTGTCACTGCCGGTTTTTTATTCATGGGGCTAACCATGGTGGCAACGCTTGTGGCGGGCCGTTTTTTTTGTTCCTGGATGTGCCACATGGTAGCGCTACAGGACGGTTGCGCATGGCTCCTCAATAAAGTAGGAATTCGTCCCAAGCACATTCGGTCACGAACTTTATTGTGGTTGCCATTCGCGGCCGTAGTTTATTTGTTTGTTCTTCCGCAAATAGAAAGAGCCATGACAGGCCAGCCACCTGTTTCTTTTCATATCGCTCAGGATTCTGAAGGTTGGGCTTCGTTCATGACAAGCGATTTCTGGCGTAACCTTCCTTCCGTTGGAATTACTTTGTTTACATTCTTCATGTGTGGAGGATTGGCAGTTTACGTATTGGGATCAAGAAGTTTTTGTCAGTATGGCTGTCCTTATGGAATGGTATTCGCACTGGCTGATCGTGCAGCTCCTGGGAAAATCAAACTGACAGGAGATTGTACCAAATGTGGTAAATGTACAGCTGTATGTTCCTCACACATCCAGGTTATGCACGAAGTGAATCAGTTCAACAAAGTAGTGGATCCGAATTGCCTGAAAGATCTGGATTGTGTTCAGGTGTGTCCGGAAGACGCTTTATCATTTGGATTTGGAAAACCGTCCGGTTTTTTATCATTGAAAAAACTGGATGGTTTCAAAAAGAGATATGATTTCAGTATTGCGGAGGATATCTCTCTTGCTGTATTGACTTTCCTTTTCGTAACAATTTTTCGCGGATTATACGATACAATTCCATTCCTGCTTGCCATCGCGTTTGGTATTATTTTCTCCTTTGGAGTAATTACACTTTCAAGATTGTGGAGAAAAGATTATGTCAGGATCGGGCATTATGTTTTGAAACGCCCGAACAAGTTGACCTTCCAGGGAAACATGTTTTCAATTTTTATGCTTTTGCTTTTAATTTTTACTGTACACAGTGCAGTGGTACATGTATACACTTATCTCGGAGATCGGGAATACAGTGCTTTGCTAAAGGAACAACAATCAGGTATTACGAACGCAGGGAGTCTGACTTCGGAAAAAGTAGATAGATCATTTGCAATGTTACAAAAAGCGGATGCCTTGGGATTCTGGCATCCTGCCAGTTTGCAAAGAGAGTTGGCCGCTTTAAGTTTGTTAAAGAATGATGAAGCATCCGCTTCAAAGTATTTAAAGAGTATGCTTGAAAAACTTCCTTCCGATCTTGAAGGAAGATTAAAATATGGAAAGCTGCTCATATTGCAGGGAAAAAAATCAGAGGCGGAAACTCAACTAAAAATTGCTACGGAGGCTGAGGCTATCAGCGACAGAGATAAACATAATAGAGCTGAAGCATCTCTTGCATTGGGACATTTACGGGAGGCTGCTGGTTTTCCTGCGGAAGCCTTGCCGTATTATATCAGGTCACTGGAAGACGATCCTGTTAATGTGGAAATTAAACTCGCTCTCGGGGTTTTATATACACGTACAGGTCAGTTGCGCAAAGCGGAACAATTATTAAAGGAAGCTGCAATGGGAACCAAAGAACCGGCAGTGATCGAAAATAATCTGGCGGTAATTTGTTTAAGAGAAAAAAGATTTGCAGAAGCTGAAATGCACCTTGTGAATGCCAACAAACTACAACCGGGGAATGAGCAGATTCTATACAATCTTTCCATGCTACAATTTTCTTCCGGGAAAAAGGAGCTTGGTTATGAATCCATGAAAATGTTGGTGGAACAACATCCGGAACATCAAAATGCAAGAATTGCTTTGGACAGAATGGAAAAGGAATTAAATATCGGATCATTGGCTTCAAAGAAATAATACACTGTGTTATGAAGATTGCATCTATATCTTATCGTGGCGGGATTCTTTTTCTATGGGTATTGTTCTTTGCTCTCACAAAAACTCAACATGTTTTCGCACAACCTTCCGCTTGGAAAGCGCCTGCTTTTGTAGATACAATTCGTAACCCGGTTCCATTTAGCGGACCAGAGATGGAGGATGCAAAGAAAATTTACAATACGACCTGTTGGACTTGTCACGGTATGGATGGAAAAGGAACGGGCCCGGCAAGCGTAGCGATCAATCCAAAACCGGCGGACCATACCAGCCAGGCTGTACAAAGTGAGAGCGATGGTGCCTTGTTCTGGAAAATTTCAGTAGGGAAGGGAAATATGCAACCATACAGAACACTGCTTACTGTGAAGCAGCGTTGGGCATTGGTGAATTTTATCCGGACATTTTCAAATAGCGGAAGCAAATCAAAATTGTCACAGGCTCAGGAATGATGTTGTTGATTTTTAATAAGACATTATGAAAAGAAGATGTATTGGGATTTTAATATTACCATTACTTTTTTGCGTCTGTAGATTAGATGCTCAGGACTTTTTATTTACAGATAATCCTGAAGTAAAAGACGCTTTTCGCTCGACTGTATTGATCAATTCTCAAACTACAATGATGCCGCCGAAAACCGGTTGGGAATTTAATATCCGTCATCGTTTTGGAGCAGTAAAAGTGGATAATACTTTCCTGAAGAATTTTTTGGGGACGGATCTTGTCGCGAATATTCGATTCGGATTTGTATTTCCTTTAGGAGATAAAACTTTTGTAGGAATTGGACGCACAAAATTCGGGAAGACATATGATCTGGAAGTAAAGCGGCTTGTTTTAATTCAAACGACTGACAATAAAATTCCCGTTACCCTTGCAGCATATTTTAATACCGATTACATGTCGGATGATTTCGCGCCAATACCGAAATATGCTTTTTTCGGTGACGGAACTACACCTTTTGAGTATAAACAAAAGCATCGCTTATCGTATAATTCGCAGCTGATCATTTCAAGAAAATTTGGAAAACGTTTTTCAGCGGAACTCAATCCAGTGTTTATTTATCGCAACCTTGTTGCACCCGGTCAGGACAATCATACTTTAAATCTCACTGCCGGATTGGCCTTTAAAACATCCACCAACGCAAGTTTGCTGGCTGAG
>CAYMMN010000151.1:0-7608 GCA_964391495.1 uncultured Flavobacteriales bacterium
CTGTTCATTGTGTGGAAGTGTAATGGGAATCGGCTGGCGGTATTCTGCTCTCCAGATTCCTACAGCACTTTGATCAATAAATGTTCTGTATCCTTCTTCTCTTTTCTTGAGTAGTTCCTGCGCACTCTTTAAGGCGTGAATATCGGCGAAGACGACCATAGATCCGATTTTTTCACCGCGTTCATCGAGATATGGAGTCCCTGACATTTGTACATAAATCACTTCTCCGTTTAACTTGCGCATGATGCATTCACAACGCACGTCTTTTCCCTCAGTAAGACTCCGGAAGAATTCAAACGGTTTGGTATTGAGTTTATCCTGTGGACTCAGTTCCATTATACTGGTACCAAGCAAAGCTTCTCTGGAATATCCGGTGATTTCACAAAAGCGATCGTTAACATATACCAGTTTGTATTCATTATCGACATAAACGAGGCCATCGTTCATGTTTTCCATCAGCGACACATATCTGTTCTCCTGGGTTTGTATCTCCTCCTGGTATTCCGTTTTTCTTTTCTGGATCTGGTCCGACAGAAATGCTCCGGAATATAAAGCGACCAGTGTGATGGTGAATTCAGGTTGCCATTGGTTTGACACCAGCATCATGGCCATCATGAATGTAGTAATGATAAAAATGAAGAACAGGCTTTTGAAAAATTTGTCAAAGACCAGTGAAAAAATGAAGATCGATATGGAAACCGGCAGCAGGAAGTCGATTTCAAAATTTCTGACATAGGCTACATATACTGCCCAGAAATGCAAAAGAAAAAGGGATGCATAAGTAATGTTGGGAAGATGTTTCCGGTAGAAACTGCTGTAAAAAGATAAAAAGTAATTCGCGGTAAGGATCATGGAAACCGAAAGGCCGGTCATGAGAATATACCCGTCATGGTAGGAGAATTCAAAAATGAACCCCAGTGAGGTCACAATCACAGAAGAAAAAACATTCAGCGACCTAAGGTTCCGGAGTTCCTTATGAATGACTTTGTCTTTGAATGTGCTTAACATGATTTTGCCCTGTTCCCGTACATTGGGAACCAAAAATATCAAAAATACGGGTAGGTTCACTTCATTCGTTTCGACTAATCAGATTCAATTCAATATTGATTGGACAAGCAATTGTATGATCCGATATTTTATAGCTCCCGAAATGATCCGCTTGATGATTCCTATACATATATATGTATAGAACATTCCATTTCATTTGCACAAAACTTCAAAAAACGTCGATTTCAATTCAGAATGAAAACAATTTCGATCAATTCATGATTACAAGAACGTTTTGAAAGAGTTTGGTGGAACTGAAGACACATTATTGAATGTTCAGGTTCAATTGATGGATTGAATTCGAATCAATGATCAGGAGAGAGGGAAAAATGAATTCATGTTTGTCAATCATACAATCAATGTTCATCTGATGAGTTCAAAATCTTAAATTCGATCCAACTTCGGACGATTTTTTTTCCATAATCTGTTTTTTCCGCGCTTTTTTTTTGACAATCCGGACGAATCTGATCAAAATTTGTTCTGATGAGGTACTTTCAAAATGTTTATAACTTTGAAATCATGTTTTGCTATTCTCCGTGTTTTAAAATGCAAAAAGAGAAATCAAAAACTTGATGATGCTCTGAACACCGCATGAATAAAGGCATTCAGAAGATCATGAAAATTATTTTTGAGTGCAATTGATGTACGATACATGCAAAAAATGTATGCTCCGTAATCAACATTTCATTGTTTAAAAAAAATTTCGTCAAATTGGTGTAACCTTTTTTTATTTCATATGTTTGAGTAGTCATAACAATCAAAAACTAATAACTATGGCAAAAGCAAAAAAAGCTGCTAAGAAAGCTAAGAAAGCTACTAAGAAAGCAGCAAAAAAGAAGAAGTAAGCTAAACGCTTCCCGCTCTCGTAGCGGTCTGCAACGGTCCCTCGCTCTAAAGAACGAGGGACTTTTGTTTATATACGGTTCATACAAATAGAATATCCGCAGACAATGAAATCTGTTCAACTCAGGTTTTTTTCCGCAATCTGAACTTCATTTAGAACAAAATCGATACAGTTTCCAAAAAAAAGCCGGATATCGATATGAAAATTCAGATCAGGCTTTATTTCATTTAAGCATAAGTACTATTTCGTAATACCGGAATCCCGATCAATAAATCAAATCTTACCTTCGTTTCATGATCCGCTGGACGATAGAACCTCTTACACTCGATTTAAAGTACACCTGGAAGATTTCCCGGAATGCAACTGACCAGAAAACAAATCTGATCGTGCGCATCAGCGATGGTGAAGTGACAGGAGCCGGGGAAGCTGCCCCGAACATTCGTTACCAGGAAACACCGGAACTTCTGCTCAGGCAATTTGAAAGTTTTATTAAAACTGCAGCAGAGACAAGCATCACAGAAGATATTCTGTCACGTCTCTTTGATCAGTGTGCATTGTCTTACGCGCTGCGATTCGCTATCGAATCAGCATGGTTTCATTTTGAATCCAAACGGAAAAAAGTTCCCATTCATACATTGCTGGGTATTCCCACTCCCGGAAAAATTGAAACATCTTACACCATTCCAATCATGGATCCGGCATTGATGAAAAACTTTTATCTGGAAAATGCACTGGACAGGTTTCCATTTGTTAAATTAAAGATCAATGCGGAATCGGGATACGAAATGACAAGATACCTGGCCTCTTTTTGTAATCAAAAATTAATGATTGATGCCAACGAAGCGTATTCAGATCCGGAAGATTGCATCTATTTTCTTGAAAAAATTAAAAAATTTCCAATTGAATTCATTGAACAACCAATTCCTTCCGGAAAAGATGAAGAAGCACGCTATCTGAAAAAATATTGCCCCTTTCCGCTTTTCGCTGATGAGTCCATTACTCATTCGGCTGATTTTGGATTGTTGCGGGAACAATTCGACGGAGTCAATATTAAACTGATGAAAGCCGGAGGTTACAAAAATGGAATCGCTTTGCTTTCTGAGGCAAAGAAAAAAGGAATGCGTACTATGATCGGATGTATGGTGGAGACCACTTTGGGAATTTCATCCGGGATGAATCTATGCGCACTTGCCGATTATGCAGATCTTGACAGCTTCCTTCTGGTGAAGGAAGAACCATTCCATCTGGTTTCGGAAAACCGGGGTGAGCTGTGGTTTAATAATAACGCACAGTGATCTGAATATCCGAATTCCTGCCTTTATCATCGCTGCAGGAAATTTTTATTGCTCCTGATTCCGGACTAAAAAAGATCTTTTCATCCGCCTTCGCGCTTTTATAGAACCGATCATTCAGATACCAAAATACAGTAGCGACATCATTTGCGACAGTACAACCAAGTTGTAATTCGTTCCCGCTTCCTTTTTCCACCAGATACTCTTTATTATCCGCCAGCGACGTAATCCGCGGTGGATGTCCAGTAAAAATCCGGTTGCATTCCGGATTGTGATCCGGAATTTTACGGAAGGCAATATGTTCCGCAAGATAAAACGACATCAAATCCGGTTCGATGTTAGGGTATCGCAGAGTTTTGTATCCGGTTGGAGGTCTGCAGGAAGTACAATAGGATATTTTTTCATCCGGAGACACATCGACAAATTTTTCATGATCACAGGTAGTAATTGATGAGATCCCCGGAAGAAAATAATCGATCACCGTATGCTCACAGTCCGGAGCCGGAACTTTTCCGGATTCCGTACATACCAGACGAAAATCAAGAGCTTCCGGTTGAACAAACCAATCATTGCGCGCATTGTAATCAAGCGTATTGAAAAGCTCAAACAATAAAGGTGTCGCCATTTCAGCTCCACTGAGTTCCGGAATTCCTTCTCCGCTGAAATTACCGATCCATACACCTATTGTATAGTTTTTATTGTAACCGATGCTCCAAGCATCTCTTCGTCCGTAAGATGTGCCGGTTTTCCATGCGATGCGAGGAATATGCACCGCATTTTCCTGAATGAAAGATGGGAGTTCCGGCCTGTTGACCTGCGAAAGAATTTCCGAGATCATGTAGGCAGCGGACGGGGAAATCAGCGTTGCGGATTGTCTTGCCGTGTCTTCGCGTATATATTTTAATGGTGAATACCTGCCTTCATTAGCAAAAGCGGAAAAAAGTCCGGTCAGCTCTTCCAGTTTCACACCACAACCACCAAGAACCAAGGAAAGGCCAAGAGCGTTTTCGGTTTTACGTGTTTGCTCAAAATTGGCCAGCTTCAATTTGTCGATCATCGCCTGCAAGCCAATCATGTGTAAAGTTTTAACGGCTGGAACATTTAGTGAATTCATCAGCGCGTTTTCGACGGTAACATTCCCGTTGAATTTGGAATTGAAATTTTCCGGAGCATAACCTCCGAAATTTACAGGAACGTCCGTGATGATCCGTTTTGGTGTAAGCAAACCTTCATCAAATGCCAAAGCATACACCAGCGGTTTTAAAGTAGAGCCCGGTGAACGCACGGCAAGTATACCGTCTACCTGACCGCCATGATCCGAATCACGAAAATCAGGTGAACCGACATAAGCCTCCACCATATGCGTCCGATTGTTTACGACCAGCACAGCCGCGTTGTAAATTCCAAAACTGTGGAGGCGTTTGCTGTAATTGGAAGTGAGACTGTATACTTTTTGTTGCTTTACAGGATCCAGTGTTGAATGAATGATGGGCACCTTCGGATACTTATTCTTCAGGCGAAAAGCAAGATGCGGAGCAGCCATCGGTGCATCTGTGCGAGCCGCGTCAAGAGGCTCAGCAAGCGCGTCATCGATATCTTTCTCCGGAAATAAATGATCCGCCTTCATCCTCAGCAACCATTTGTTTCGCATGGCAAGCAAAGCATCCGAGTTTCTTCCGAGTCGTAATGATCCCGGCCGGTTCGGAATAATCGCGAGAGTAGTGAGCTGACCCAGTGATAATTTATCCGGGAGTCTTCCGTAATACAACAAAGCGGCTGCTTTCACACCTTCAATATTGCCGCCATATGGAACCAGATTAAAGTACATCCTCAGAATTTCTTCTTTTGAGAATTTCATTTCAAGCTGAAATGCACGAAAAAGTTCAACGCATTTATTGATATAAGTTCGTTTACCCGGATAGAGCAAACGAGCTACCTGCATGGTAATCGTAGAAGCCCCTGAAGTACGACGGCCCTGAAAAACATTATTCACAGCAGCCCGAATCACAGCAATTGGATTCACCCCGGGGTGATAATAGAAATACTTATCTTCTTTGTAAAGAATGGCCGTTTTCAAACGTGGACTGATCTCTGCAGCCTCTGCCATCATCCTCCATTTTTCATCCTTTGATAAAAATGCCTGTAAGACGGTTCCGTCTTTGGCAGTAATAACTGTAGCATAATCAATTGATGAATTCAGAGGAAAAAGATAATTCAACAGAAAAAAAAGTATTGCTGGCAAAAAGATGAAAAACGAAATAAATTTCCCGATTCGGGTGGCAAATAAAAAATGACGGCATTTCCGGAGAAACGACATGGATTTTAAAATTAAAAGCGGTTGGATATGGAATCAGAATGGTAAAACGATGTATCCATCCGGCAGACAGGAACGAAAGATACCTGTCTGCCGGTTCGGGATAGCTTAATGAACATCAACGAATATCAACGATACCGGAACCACTGTAAGAATGGTATTCGCCATTGTACATCGCGTCAGCACTGACGGGTCCCATCCTGAAATTACCCGGGGTGACGGCTCTGACGAGGTAGTAATAATTCCTATCGTTCTTGTCGACGGAAGTAAAGAAATGAATGCGATCATCTCTCACATCAAAATAATCAGGGCTGGACTGATCTTTTATCCAACTCATATCACGACTGTCGTTCAAACGAGGATTTTCAATTTCAAATCCTGCAGGGAGCATATCGGTTACCACCACATTTTCCACATTTGAACGCTCCATATTGGTCAGATTCAATTTGACGACAATCAGATCACCTTGTTTGATGTTCCTCAATGAAGTTATGGGTTGACCAAATCGTGTCAGGAATGTTTTACGTACAGCAAGGAATTTATCTTCTTCCTTCACCTCTCCGCTTGCATTCAAACCTTCCTGTTCCCAGAAATAGTAGAGATGTCCGTTGCCTTCTACAGTAACGGTAACACTCTTTCCGGCAATTCCTTTTTTCAGGACCAGCTCGGTACCGGTGAATTTACCGATCGACTGACCATTCATGGTCACATCCGCATTGGCTTTGATCATCGAAATTTTACGCGTGAATTTTCCAAGAGCAAGGAACGAGTACGCTGCTTCCTGCGTGTTGATCCATTCATTTTTATTCAGCTGCTGCGAAAGGTGACGGACCAGGATCGGAATCTGTGCGTTTTCCGGATCGGTATCCAGCAAAACGTTAAGAACCATCGCTTCATCACGCAAATACGAATAGAAGCTTCCACCAAATGATCGTTTCGATTCTTCTCCCTGGAAAGCACCGGGTATCAAAGCTGCAAAACTTTTGCGGTCACCAAGGGCGAGATAAGTACAGGCCAACATATACCGACTATCCAGACACAAATCCTGTGCATTCGATTTGAAATAATTCATCGAGGAGATGTCTGCCTTTCCATATAAGGCCATGAGGTAAAGTGAATAGATGTTCTCCTTCGCGAAGACCTTACGCACCTTGTATCCGCCTCTGTCGTCATAATAAGCATAGTCATCATACATCATACGTTCTTTCACTTTATTTGCCATGTAAGCAAGAGCACGTTGAATGGTCAGGTCGTTTACTTCATAACCTGCTTTGCGGGCTTCACACAAGAAGTGAATCGCATAATTTGTTCCCCACCAGGTTTCATCATTACCTCCCGGCCAGTAACTGAGTGAACCGTTATACAACTGCATTCCTTCCAGTTTGCGAATCGCTTTTTGAACATTGGAAGATGGATTCTGATCACGCATGCTTCCATATTTCATGTTTTTCACGAGATCAGCGTAATAAATCTGCGGAAAAGCAGTGGAGGTTGTTTGTTCGATACAACCATATGGATAACTGATGAGGTAAGAAAGCGGCCGTGTAAATTGCACCAACGGATTCTGACTGATCACAAGCTTGGCTGAAGCTGTCGCCGGAATAAAGTTATTTTTCAAATCAATGGTTTGTGTTCCGTTAAGTTCTCCGGAGCCACTGATCTTAATCAACGAGGTAACCGGACGAACGGTGATGTCGGTTTTGTCGCTGAACGTTTCATTGAACGCGGTAACGTCCACCTTTACTCCCGCTTCACCGATTGCAGCGTCAGCGACAATACGGAAGATAACACGTTGTTCGGCATTCGCGTTGATGGTTACTTTTTGCTGACTCTCTCCAACAATTTTCAATGGACCGTTCAGCTGGATTTTTGCAAGCGCATCGGCTTGTTTTCCTGTAGTATTTGTGATGGTCACAGGCATACGTAAAGTATCCTTTGGAGAAAGAAAACGCGGCATCGACGGACTGATAACAATCGGATCCGCGACTTTCATGTGTTTATCCGCGCTGCCGAATGATTTGTCTTTGTAAACACAGGCCATTATCCGGAGATCACCACTGAACTGAGGAATATCAATGGTATACTGAGCTTCACCGGCAGCATTTGTATGC